>JALZLY010000145.1 GCA_030858465.1 Deinococcota bacterium | reverse complement strand
GTCTACGCCGGCCGGCTGGCGGACCGCCTCTACGTCGGCGGCAACCACCGCCCGGCGGAGTGCGCCGACCCCGGCGCTCCCGCCCAGCTCCAAAGGGCGGCGACCTGGTTCCTGCCGGGCCTGGCGGCGGCCGCGCCGCTGTCGGTGTGGACGGGCGTCCGCGCCAAGCGGGAGGGCAACCTCCCCGTCACCTCGGCTCTGGCGCCCGGCCTCTGGTTCATGGGCTGCTTTGCCGGTCGTGGCTTTCTGAGCGCCGCGCACGTCGCCAGGGCCTTGGCGGAAGGGCTCACCGGAGGCTGAACCTTCCGGCGAGCCCTTCCGCGGCCCAACTCAGCTTTGTGGCTGCTTGCTACGGTGCTGGCTGACGGTGCTGGCTGTAATAGACCTCGTTGGGCTTCCAGCCGAGCGCGTTGGCGAGGCGGTTGGTGAAGTTGAACATCGCCGCCACCTGCGCCAGTTCGAAGATGGCCTCGTCGCTCAGGCCCTCTTCTCGCAGCGGCGCTAAGTCCTCCGGGCTCATCTTGAACGACTCGTTGGTCAGCTTGACGGCAAAGTCCAGCAGCGCCCGCTCGCGCGGACTCAGCGCGGCGCGGCGGTAGTTGTGGGTGATCACCTCGGCCATGACGTGGTCGCCGGTGAGCTCGCGCAGGTAGGCGCCGTGTGAGCCCAGACAGTACTCGCAGCGGTTCTCGGCCGAGACCACCAGGCCGATCATCTCGCGCTCGGCGCGGCTCAAGGCGCTCTCCTCGTCGCGCATCAGGAAGTCGTAGTAGCGAAACCAGCGCATGAAGTGTTCGGGCGTGAGCGCGAAGACGGGAAAGACGTTGGGAACCAGGCCGAGCTTCTCCTCGGCCTTGGCGAAGAGGTCTTGGGCCTTTTCGGGCAAGTCTTCGACTTCGGGCACGCGCAGCCAGCTGATGTTGTCCATACCCCTACCATACTCCAAACCTCCGCTAGCCGAGGCTCGAGCAGACCCCTCACGGCTCCTCGGCGACGCCCTCGCCCGCGACCTCCTCGAAAAGGGCGCAGGACAAGACGGGCTGGCCCGGGTAGCGCGGCAGCTCGGGGTGGCTACACAGCGCGAAGAGGCTAGCCCTCGAGCTGCGGACCAGCCTGGCCCAACGGCAGACCCCGCAGAGCCCGCCCCTGGCAGCCTTTATCAAAGCGAGGCGATCCTCTTCAGTCAGCTTCGACAACCTTGGGGGCGCTCAGCTCCGGCTCCCGCGCGCCCGCGGCGGGAGTTCTGAAGCCAAAAAGCTCGTCCATCAGGTGCTCGAACATCTCCCTGGTAAAGGGCCGCTTGCGCTCCTCGACCAGGGAGTCCTTCTCCGGGCTCCACTTGAGCTTGCGGTAGACATGCGAGTCGAAGGGGTGCAGGGTGATCTCCTTGAAGACCGCGTGGCGCGGGCTGGCGCTCAGCAGCACGACCGGATGGCCGTCCTCCCGGTTCAGGCTCGCCGTCATGGTGATGACCGGCAGGTCGTAGGGCCGCTCCATGCGGTAGATGTAATCGGGAAAGTCCGCCTCGGTCTTGTAAAAGACGGCCTCATGCGCGCCCGCGTAGCTCTTCATCCACTCGAGCAGCTCCCGCCAAACCTCGTAAAACGCCCGCTCCCTCTGCGCCCTGTCGCCCCGGTTCATAAGCCGCCCCGGTTCGTAAACTCGCTGGTCGTAAACTCGCTGGTCGTAAAGCCGCTGGTCATAAGCCCAAGTCTAGCGCAAGCGCCGGTTAGAATGACGCTACTGCCACCCTTTCGGTTCAGCAAAGGACGACCATGACCAAAATCGCCAAGACTTCGGAAATCAAATTCCTCGTTCACTTAGACGACAAGCACGTGCCCGAGGCCATCGAATGGCAAGCCAGCGACGCAGCCGAGCCGGGCAGCCAGGCGGCCAAGGCCGTCGTCTTGGCCATCTGGGACCAGGAGGCGCAGAGCACCTTGCGCATCGACTTGTGGACCAAGGAGATGCCGGTAGACGAGATGAGCGAGTTCGTCTACCAGACGCTCAGCACGCTCGCCGACTCCTACCGCAACGCCACCGGCAACGGCGAGGCCGCCACGGCCTTGAAGCGTGCCGGCGAGGACTTTATCCGGGCGGCGAGGGCGGCCGAAGGCGACTAGCCCCTGCGTCCCCGCCGTGGCCGCGCAAAAGGTATAGAAAGATGATGGAGCAGAGAGGCAACGGGCGGAGGGAAACAAAAAAAAGCGCCTTTTCGTGGCGCTAAGTAAAATCATATTACCCCACTATGCGCTATTCGTCAAGGGCATGCGCTCGAGCAGCCGGTCACTCCCCTCGACTGGCGCCGAGGCGGGAACAGGCAGGCGAAACATGGCTGAAACCGCCTCTTTCACCCGTCACCTCCGCCACGGCATCGCCTTCCCCTCCAGCCACTGGAGCCCGTAGGTCAGCCCCACCCCGAGCGCCATCACCACGAAGAGCCCGGCGTACATCTTTTCGACCACCAGGATCTGCCAGTAGTAGAAGACGAGGAAGCCGACCCCGGTCTGCGAGCGGATGAACTCGACCGCGACCACGACGATGAGCGCGGTGCCGAGCGCCAGGCGCAGGCCCGAGAAGATGATGGGCAGGGCGCCGGGGATGATGACGTGGCGGAGCATCTGCAGCGGGCCCGCGCCGTAGTTCCTGCCGACCTCGAGGTAGACGGGATCGATGCCGCGCACGCCGGCCATGGTGCTTATAGCCACCAGGAAAAAGGCGCTGATGGCGACGACGGCGATCTTGGGCCCCTCGCCGAAGGGGTTGGGGAAGATCAGCATCATGAGGGGAAAGATGGCGATCTTGGGCAGGACGTAGATGGCCGAGATGGTCGCGTCGAGCATGGTCCGCACCGCCCTGTTGAGCCCCATCGCCATGCCGAGGAGGATGCCGGGAAGGGCGCCGATGGCGAAGCCGGCGAGCACGCGCATCAGCGTGGCGAGGACGTGGCTCTCGGTGAAGAGGCGCGCTACGCCGCTCCAGCCCTCCTCGGGGTAGACGCTCGGAATCAGCCAGGGCCGGCCCAGCAGGCTGGTCTGGTTGAAGCGGTCGAAGGTGACGACGAGGTCCCAGAGCGCCGCGGCGATACGGCTGGGCGGCGGGAACCAGCGGGCGCTTACGATGCCGGCGCTCACCATGACTTCCCAGGTGACGAGGAGCAGCAGGGGGAAGCCGAAGGCGAGGACGCGCTTGTAGAGGCCCTGATGGCGGTAGGCGACCCGCCCCTCGACGCGCTCGGCAATAATGACGACGAGGATGAAATCAGCGAAGAGGATGGCCCACCAGAAGCCCTGCCACAAGCCAAAGAGCGTCGCGGCAGCGTTTAGGAGGACGAGGCCGCCCGTGTAGAGGGCGAGGTCGCGGTCCTCGCCCTTGCCCTTTCGGGGCGCTTGCGCGGCCACCTTCACGCCTGCGCCCGCATCGCCTTCTTGACCTCGTCCTCGAGCGCCTCCCAGATGGCGCCCCTCAGCCGCGCGAACTCGGGGGTGGCGGTCGTCCTGACCGTCCGCGGGCGGGGCAGGTCCACCCTGAACTCGGCCTTGTTGGTGCCGGGGTGCGCGGTCATGAGGACGACGCGGTCGCCCAACAGGACCGCCTCGTCGATCGCGTGGGTGATGTAGACGACCGTCTTGCGGTGCGCCTCCCAGATGCGCAGGAGCTCCTCTTGCAAGACGGTCTTGGTCTGCGCGTCGAGCGCGCCGAGGGGTTCGTCCATGAGCAGGACCTCGGGGTCGTTGGCGAGCGCTCTGGCGATAGAGACGCGCTGCTTCATCCCGCCGGAGAGCTGCGCGGGGTAGTAGCCGGCGAACTTGCGCAGGCCCACCCGCCCCAGCCATTCGTCGGCGACGCGGTAGCGCTCCCCCTTGGCGACGCCGCGCATCTCCAGGCCAAAGGCGACGTTGTCGATCACGGTCTTCCAGGGAAAGATGGCGTACTCCTGAAAGACCACGTTGTTGAGCGGCTTGCCGGCGTCGCGCCCCGGCCGGATGCGCACCTCGCCACTCGACAGCGGCACCAGCTCGGCCAGAATGCGCAAAAAGGTGCTCTTGCCGCAGCCCGAGGGCCCCACGATGCAGACGAACTCGCCCTCTGAGACCGTCAGGTTGAAGCGCTCGATGGCGGTGGTGGTCCCTGCGGCGGAGGGAAAGGTCTTGGTGACGTCACGAGCGAGAATCTTTGCGGGCATGGTCCACCTTATCGTATGAAGGGAACAGGCGAGGGAAAAGCTCCCCTCGCCTGCCACGCTGAAACGCGAGGTCAGTTTTCCTCGTACTCCCCCAGTTGCTCGCGCGCCCAGTCGACAAAGGAGGGGTCGACGACGTTCTCCAGGTCGATAGGCTCGTCGTACTCGGTGCGGCCGTTCTCGCGGTGAACGCGCTCGACATCGGCGAGACCCTCGATGGGGATGACCCCGTTCGGGTCGAAGACGAGCAGCGCGTCGCCGCGCACCGCCTCCTCGGTGGCGTCGACGTAGCTCAAATAGGCGTCTATGTTCTCTCTAGCCAAAAAGTCCTCACCCTGCATCAGCCGAGCGGCCTCCATGAGCGCCAAGGTGAAGCGCCGGGCGGCCTCGGGCCGCGCGCGGATAAACTCGCCCGAGCCGACAAAGGCCACCGTCATCAGGCCGGGCGTGAGATCGCCGGCGAGCACTGTGGCGAAGCCCGCGTCCTCGACCCCTTGCGCGTAGGGCGAGCCGAGGATGCCGGCGTCGATGGCGCCCCCCTCAAAGGCGGCGGGCATGTCGGGGTTGCCGACATTGATGAGATTCACGTCGCGGATGGTCAAGCCGCCGAGCTCGAGCGCCTTGGTCGCTAGATACTCCCCGCCGCTGCCGGGGCCGCCGGCGACGGCGACGTTGCGCCCGCGCAGGTCCGCAACCTCCGAGATGGCCCCGGTCTCGTGAAGGTCGCCGCGGACCATCAGCTTGGTGGGGCTGTTCTCGAAGGGCTCGAGGCCGCCCGGCGCGAAGACGCGGAGGTCGAGCCCCTGGTGCCAGCCGTTCCAGAGCGAGGTGACGATGGCGATACCGCCCACGTCGATTCTCCCCTCGCTCAGGAAGGCGATCGCCTCGGTGCCCGAGGCGACGCGGTTGATCGTCACGTCGAGGCCGTACTGGTCGAACAGCCCGCGCTCGGCGGCGACGTAAAGCGTCGCGAACTTCATGATCGGCACATAGGCGACCGAGACGCTCTCGCGGGGCTCTAAAGGCTCGGTCGCGCGGCCCTCCTCGGCAAACACCCCAGTGAACGCCCCAGTGAACGCCCCAGTGAACGCTCCGGCGAGGGCGACGGCAAACAAAACCATTAACCAACGTCTCATCGTTTCTCCCCTTTCAACTCCGCCCCCTTCATAAGGGAGCCGTCTGTGAATGCTCCATCCTATCATCGCCCGTGCGGGGCGCGTCCAGGCCTTTTGGAACGTTCTGGAGCATGCCTCTGGGCTGGCGAGCCCTGCTAGTCAAGAAGCTTTTTGATGCGCTCCAAAGCTTTCTCGATATTTTCCATGCTGGTCGCATAACTCAGGCGGGCGTGACCCGGCGCCACGAAGTCGGTGCCCGGCACCACGCCCACGTGGGCCTGCTCGAGCAGCATCAGGCTGGCCTCGGTCTCGTCCTGGTGCAGCGGCGTGAGGTCGCTCATCACGTAAAAGGCTCCCTGCGGCAGCGGCGTCTTCAGGCCCATCGCGTTGAGCCCTTTCACCAGCACGTCGCGGCGCTCCTGGTAGGCCTGCTTGGTCATCTCGATAAAGTCGCGGGTCTTGTCGACCTCGTTTAAAGCCGCCACCGTGGCGTGCTGCGCTATGCTGTTGGCGCCGCTCGTCACCTGGCCCTGCAGCCTGTTCATCGCCCTCACGAGGTCCCTGGGCCCGGCCCCGTAGCCGATGCGCCAGCCCGTCAGGGCGTAGGCCTTGCTGGCGCCGTGGATGACCAGCGTCTTGTCCTGAGCGTATTTGGCGACCGAGGTGAACTCGCCCTCGTAGACGAGGTGCTCGTAGAGGTCGTCGGCGAAAATCCACAGGTCGCGGCTGATGGCCAGCTCGATGATCGCCTTGACCACCTCGGGCGGATAGACCGCGCCGGTGGGGTTGCTGGGCGAGTTGAGGACGATAACCTTGGTGCGCGGGGTGATCGCCGCGCGGATAGCCTCGGGGTCGGGGATGAAGCCGTCCTCGGGCCGGGTCACCACGGGCACGGTGACGCCACCCGCGAGCTGCACCTGCGCCGGGTAAGACACCCAGTAGGGCGCGGGCACGACGACCTCGTCGCCGGGGTTCAGGACGCTCAAAAAGCCGTTGTAGAGCACCTGCTTGCCGCCGGTCGAGACGATTATCTGGTCGGGTGTGTAGGAGACCTCGTTTTCGCGCTTGAACTTGTCCACCACCGCCTGACGAAGCTCGAAGGTGCCCTCGGAAGGGGTGTACTTGCTCAAGCCCTTGTCGATGGCCTCGTGGGCGGCGGCGAGGACGTGCGCGGGCGGCTGGAAGTCGGGCTCGCCCGCGGTCATGGCGATCACGTCGGCGCCGAGACGCTTCATCTCGACGGCCTTGGCGTTGAAGGCGACCGTAGAAGAGGCCTTGAGGTTTTGAATCGCGCTGGATAGCTGGGGCATGTTCTCTCCTCGCCCAAGCCTACCGCAAAACGCCGCGCAGGAAATGGCCTCGACATCCACGGATAATACGGATAATGATGAAGTTGTAGGCGACTGCGTCGAGAGCTTGGGGTTTGGCGAAGAAGGTCGCGGGCGTCATGCCCTTGGTGCAGTGCTGGATTTTGCGGATGGCTTCGAGGATGTCTTCGATCCGGAGCCGCCAGTCTCTAGGCAGCATGGACGACGTCTTTTTCGATGCGTTCGCGCAGCTTCGGGCGAATAGCTCCGGGTGTCAGCAGGTCGACTCTGCAGCCGAGCAACCCTTCCAGATGTGTCTTGAGTCGGGAGAGCGTGAAGAATCCGGCGCCCGCATCGGGGCAAAAGACGACCAGCACATCGACGTCGCTCGCTTCGCCGGCTTCGTTGCGGGCGGTGGAGCCGAAAAGGGACAGGGTCTCGACGCCGAAGTGCGCCTTCAGCTCGGGCATATGCACCTTGAGGATGGCGAGGGTTTTGTCTCGTTGCATGCGGGTGCCTCCCGTTTCAGTATAGGCGACGTGGCTGTCTCTTTGGCGCGCTCGAGCCCGGCGCGGTCGGATAGCCAGTGCCAGCCTGAGCGTCGGCTCGAGGCTAGCCAAGGCATCGGCGGCCCGGTCGTAAGCGGCAGGATGCGGGTCAGATTGCGCTGCTCACTCTCGTGTTGCCGATCGCACTTCCTGATAGCGCACTTCCTTATGATGGGATGATGGAGAGACACTCGAGCAAAGGGAGTAGACTTGTATGACATCACCCGCGAACATGCCCTCAGACAGGGAAGCGGCCACGCTTGGCGGTGGCTGCTTCTGGTGCGTGGAAGCCGTCTTCGTGAATCTTCAGGGGGTCGAGGAGGTGGTCTCCGGCTACTCCGGGGGCCAGGTGGCAAACCCCAGCTATCAGCAGGTCTGCTCGGAAACCACCGGGCATGCCGAGGTGGTCCAGATCACCTTTGACCCCAAAGCCATCTCCTACCGTGAGATCCTGGAGATCTTTCTGACCACCCATGACCCCACCCAACGCAACCGGCAGGGAGGCGACGTGGGCTCGCAGTACCGCTCCGTGATCTTCTATCACAGCGCGGAGCAGAGGGCGACCGCCGAGCAGGTGATCGCCGAGTTCGATAGGGCAGGTACTTGGGGCGCGCCGATCATAACCGAGCTGGCGCCGCTCACGGAGTTTTATCCCGCCGAAGCCTACCACCAGGATTACTACGCGCAAAATCAAAACCAGCCCTACTGCCGAGCGGTGATCGCCCCGAAAGTGGCGAAGGTCCGCCAAAAGTACCGCGCCAAACTCAAGCCGTGAGGCCCTTATGGAGGCCCTTATGAAGGAGGCTTTTATGAACAAGGTCGAGAAGTCCGAGGAGCAGTGGCGAAAGGAGCTCACCCCCGAGCAGTACCGGGTCATGAGGCAAAAGGGCACGGAGCGTGCCTTTACCGGGGCGTATTACGCCAGCAAGGAGAAGGGGGTGTACCGCTGCGCCGCCTGCGGCACCGACCTCTTCAGCTCCGAGACCAAGTACGATTCCGGCAGTGGCTGGCCGAGCTTCTACGCCCCGATCGCGGAGGAGACTGTCCGCGAGGAGATAGACGACAGTCACAAGATGCGCAGGACGGAAGTGCTCTGCAACGTCTGCGAGTCGCATCTCGGGCACCTGTTTGCTGATGGGCCCGAACCCACCGGGCTGCGCTACTGTCTCAATTCAGCCGCTTTGGAACTCGAAAAGGGTCGGTAACCGCCCCTAGGGGCGTTAGTAAGGCGGACAGGCTCGAGCCTCCAGCCGCCGACCAGCCGCTCCGGACGATGACCTTTGGCACTTACCAACCGCAGGGCCAAGGGTGCATACTGAACAGCAGCGCCCGAGGGCGCTGGAAAGGAGCAAGCGATGAGCGAGGAACAGGGCAGACGCACCTTCAAAGAAGAGGTCGAAGTCGCCGGCACGCAACTCGTCGAGCGCGTCAAGGAGCTCGCCAAGGAGAGCAATACCCGCCGCGTCATCATCAAGAACACCGAGGGCGAGGAACTCATCACCATACCCCTCACCTTCGGGGTGGTAGCGGGTGGCATCCTCACCCTCTATGCACCGCTCCTGGCCGGCTTGGGCGCCATCGCCGCGCTCGTCAGCAGGGTCAGGCTCGAGGTCATCCGCGAGGAAGAGGAGGGGACCGAAACGGCGCAAGCGGACCCCGCGGAGCCAGGCTCGCCCCAGCGGGAGTAAGCGGTTTGCAGACGCGTCTTTGGCGCCAAACGAGGCACCGCGGGCCAACGCCGAAACCGGACAAGTTTCGGCGTTGGTTTTGAACTGCCACTTGCCACTTCACCTATGAAAGGAAACGTCATGACGACATTGCAACGCTTCGCCGCCCTCTTCTTGCTGCTGAGCCTGGCGGTGCAGGCGCAAGACCAGGCTCAAAACCCCGAAGCCTACACCGGCTACTGGCAGGGCAGCATCGAGATTCCCGGAGGTCCCCTGGGCGTCGGAGTCGAGTTCAACATCGAAGGGGACGCTCTCACCGGCGCCATCGACATTCCCGCGCAAGGCGCGGCGGGCTTGCCGCTCGAGAACATCGCCCTCGAGGACGAAGCGCTCACCTTCGCCATCGCGGGCGTGCCCGGCGAGCCGACCTTTATCGGCAGGCTGGTGGGGGAGAGCCTGCGGGGGGACTTCAGCCAGAGCGGGCAGACCTTCCCCTTTGCGCTCGAGCGCGCCGAGGAGGCCCTGACGCTGCGCCGCCCGCAGGACCCCGTACCGCCCTTCCCTTACCGCGAGGAGGAGGTCCGCTACTCGAGCGGGCAGGCGCGACAGTGTAGGGCCACTAGGCCCCCGCTAGTGCAGGTACTACGCCGGCGCAGGTCGAGGCGCAAGTCGCCTACCTTGGCGACCTGGTGGCCTCTATCCGGGCGGGCGACCTCGAAGCGGCCCGAGCCCGCACCCGCGCGCGCATGGAGGAGAGCTTCGCCGACCTCCCCGAGGAGGAGCGCCCGACGCCCGAGGAGCAGGCCTTCGCCACGGAGGCCCAGGTGGCGACTGTGGGCGCCGGCTGGTTCCAGGACTTTCTCACCTTTGACCCGGCCCCCTATCTGCGAGACCTGACCGTGCCGCTCCTGGCCGTCTACGGGGGGCGCGACCTGCAGGTTCCGGCGGAGCAGAGCGAGGGGCCGCTGCGCGAACTGATGCGCGAAGCGAGCAACGAGGACGCGACCATCGTCGTCTTTGACGGCCTCAACCACCTCATGCAGCCCGCCGAGACGGGGGGCATCGAGGAGTACGGGCAGATCGAGACGACCATCGCGCCGGAGGTGCTCGAGCTGCTCGCCGGGTGGCTGAGCGAACGCTTCGGCGAGCCTTGGCCGGCTCAGGCCGCCTCGGCGCCGCGGTACTGGACCCGGTAGAGCCGCGCGTAGTAGCCGCCCCGGGCGAGCAGCCCCTCGTGGCTGCCCTCCTCGACGATGCGCCCCCTGCGCATGACCACGATGCGGTCGCAGCCTGCTATGGTCGAGAGCCTGTGCGCGATGATGATGCTGGTGCGGCCGCGCATGAGCTTTTTCAGGGACGCTTGGATCCGCTCCTCGCTCTCGCTGTCGACGTTCGCCGTGGCCTCGTCCAAGACGAGCACGATGTCGGGGTTGTGGATGAGCGCTCGCGCAAAGGCCAGCAGTTGCTTCTGGCCGGTCGAGAGGGTGGCGCCGCGCTCTCTCACCGGCGTGTCGTAGCCCTGCTCGAGCCTGGTGATGAAGCCGTGCGCGCCGACGTAACGGCAGACCTCGATCAGGCGCTCCCTGGGAATCGTCTCGTCGTCCAGGCTGAGGTTGGAGGCGATGGTGCCGGCGAAGAGAAAGACGTCTTGGAGCACCACGCCGATGTGCCTTCTCAAATCGCGCTGGGCGTAGTCGCGCACGTCTACACCGTCGACCAGGACGCGGCCCTTTTGCACGTCGTAGAACCTCGAGATGAGGCTGATCACGCTGGTCTTGCCCGCGCCGGTGGCGCCCACCAGCGCTACCGATTCGCCGGCGCGCACCCGCAGGTCGATGCCGCGCAGGATCCAGTCCTCCTCCCTGACGGGCCGGCCCGGCGGGTTGTAGGCGAAGTGGACACCCTCCAAGGCGACCTCGCCGCGAAAGTGCCGGACGGCTAGAGCGCCCGGCTTGTCCGACACCCGCTCGGGCTCGTCCAGGACGCTGAAGATGCGCTCGGCGCTGGCAAAGGCGGCCTGGAGGATGTTGAACTTGTCGGCCAGGTCCTGGAGCGGCGTGAAGAGCCGCCGCAAGAGCTCGAGCATGGCGACCAGGGTGCCGATGGTCAAGACGTCGGGCCCGGCCAGCGCGCGCAGGCCGCCGTAGAGCAGCGTCAGGGCGACGCCCACTTCGGCGATCAAGCCCACCAGCGGGTAGAAGATGCTGTACCAGCGGATGGCCTCGACGTTGGCGCCCAGGAGCTGGCCGTTTAGGGCCCCGAAGCGCTGGTGGTTGCGCGCCTCACGCCCGAAGAGCTGGATGGTGACCATGCCCGACAGGTTTTCGTTCAAGTAGCTGTTCACCGTCGCCTGGTAGAGGCGGGTCTGCCGAAAGGCGTCACGAAGCTTGACGCGCAAGTAGGCGCTGGCGACGAGCATGACGGGCAAGACCGAAAAGGCCACCAGCGCCAGGCGCGCGTCGTAGAGGAGCATGGCCCCGGCGAAGACGACGATCAGAAAGGCGTCCTGGGCAAAGCCGACCAGGCCCTGGGTGAGAAACTGGTTGATGGCGTCCACGTCGCTGGTGACCCGGGTCATCAGCCTGCCCACCGGGTGGCGGTCGAAGTAACCCACCGGCAGGCGCTGGAACTTGGCGAAGAGGTCGCGCCTGAGGTCGCGGACGATTCTTTGGCTGAGCAGGGTGAGCAGGTAGACCTGAAGGTAGCGCAAGCCGAAGGCGAGCAGGCCGAGGCCTCCGAAGAGCGCGGCGATCCGCAAGAGATTGTGGTAGCGCGCTTCCGGGCTCAGGCCGGCAAAGGCGGCGACCGGCGCCAGCGACTCGTCGATGGCGCGCCTGAGCAGGTTGATCATGGCGGTATCGACGAGCGCGAAGCCCAAGAGCGAGAGCAGGGCGACCCCGGTGATGGGCAGGTAGGGACGAATGTAGGCGAGCATGCGCCCGAAGAGGACGGCGTCGAAGTCGCGGCGCTGGGGCTCGTCGGGAAGGGGCGTCAAGCGCCCTCCTCCGGCTCGGCGCCGAGGCGCTGCCGGCGCTCGAGCTCGGCATAGGGTCCGCCGCGCCCCAGCAGCCCCTCGTGGCTGCCGGTTTCGACGATGCGGCCGTTCTCGAGCACGGCGATCTTGTCGGTGTGGCGCAGGGCCGAGACGCGGTGCGAGATGAGCAAGACGGTGCGGTCCCTCATCACCTCGCGCAGGCCGCTGAGGATGCGGCTCTCGGTCTCGGTGTCCACCGCCGAGAGGGCGTCGTCGAGAACCAAGATGGCGGGCTGCCTGGCGATCGCCCGGGCCAGGGCGGTGCGCTGCCGCTGGCCGCCGGAGAGGGTCACGCCGCGCTCGCCCAGGAGCGTCTCAAAGCCGTCTGGAAAGCTCTCCACGTCGCGCGCCAGGTCGGGCGTCTGCGGGCCGCTCAGCGCCCGCGAGGGCGCGAGGCCGAAGCCGATGTTTTCCGCCAAGCTCTCGGAAAAGAGAAAGGGCTCCTGCGGCACCACCCCCAAGCTTCCCCGCAAGACCGCCAGCGGCACCTCGCGGATGTCCCTACCGCCCACGCGCACCTCGCCCTCGTCGGGGTCGAACTCGCGGCTGAGGAGCGCCGCCAAGAGCGACTTGCCCGAGCCCGTGCGACCGGTGATGCCCAGGCTCGAGCCGCGCGGGACGCGCAGGTCGATGTCCTCGAGCAGCGCCTTGCCGCCGCGCCGCAGGCTCACGCCGCGAAACTCGATGTCGCCCTCCAAGATGCCCTCCAGGCGCTCGGCGGACGAGTCCACCTCACCGTCGGCCACCTCACCGTCGGCCACCTCCGGCCTCTCGTCGAAGAGCGCCCTCAGCCGCTCCCACGAGGTCGCGCCGCGCTGGTAGATGGTGATGAGCCGGCCGATCGCCACCACCGGCGTCGCCAGCATCGCCAGGTAGCTCGTAAAGGCGATGTAGTCGCCGACCGTGAGGCCGCCGCCAAAGACGACCAGGCGGCCGCCGTAGAGAAGGATGATCAGGGCCGCCGCCACCATCATCAAGCCCATGATTGCCGCCATGGGCGCCTCCACGCGAGCGAGCGCCAGGTTGAGCCGCACGTAGTCGTCGTTGAGCGCGGCAAAGGCGGCCATCTCGCGGTCCTCTATGGCGTAGCCGCGCACCACCCGCGCCCCCGAAAAGTTCTCCTGCGACTTGGCGGCGATCTCGGAGAGCTTGGCTTGCGCCGCCTGAAAGCGCTGCGCCACCAGCCGCTTCAAGACCGCCGCCACCGCGACCATGACGGGCACCGTGGCCAGGACCAGGAGGCCCAGGGCCGGCTCGAGGCCGATCATGGCGGCGAGCGCGCCCAGGGTTATCAGGCTCACCCGGCTGCCCATGTTGATCCCCGGTCCCAGCAGCTCGCGCACCGACAACAGGTCGCTGGCCAGCCGGTTCATCAGGTCGCCGGTCCTCGAGCGCTCGTAAAAGGCCCGGTCCAGCGTGGCGAGGTGCGCGAAGAGGTCGCCCCTGAGCTCCGCTTCGATCTGCCGCGAAGCCACCACCATCTGGCGGCGCTGCACCAGCCCAAAGCCGGCCGCGACCAGGGCGGCGGCGGCGATCAGCAGCGCGTAGAGGGCGAGTTCGCGGGGGCTGGCCCGGCCCGTCTCGAGCGCGTCGATGGCCAGGGCCAGGATGCGCGGCGAGACCAGCATGAAGAGCACCGTCACCAGCACCGCCGCGGAACCGATCAGGTACTGGCGGCGGTGCTGGCGGAGGTAGGGCGAGAGGTCGCGGTAAACCTGAAGCATCGAAAACTCTCAGCGATCATGGCACTCAGGCCGGGCATGGACTGAGAGGTAGCCGACGCTGAGGGAGCCGCCGGTCGAGCGACACCCTTCAAGGCGGAACTGCTCGAGCGGGCCGCTTAGCCCGCTGGCCGGCCCGGTTGCGGGGGCTCGATCTGCGGTTCGCGCCGCGGATCATAATCCGGGTTGTCGGGTTCCTGCTCGGGCGGGGTATTCGGCTCGGGCAGGTCCGGCTCGGGCTCGCGCCTCGGCAGGTCCCTGTCCGGCTGTGGGTCGCCCGGGTCGATGCCGGGCGGGAACTCGGGGAGATCGCGGCCTGGTTCCGGCAGGGTCGGGTCCTGGCCCGGCGGCAGGTCGGGAAGGTCCCTGCCGGGCTCTGGAAGGGTGGGGCCCGTGCCGGGAGGAAACGTCGGAAGGTCTCGGTCTTGCCCGGCGGCCAGCCTATAAGGTTCAAGCTTCATCATCGTGCTCCTTTCTTTTGGCATTATGCTCCTTCGGCGGCTGAGGACATTGCAGCGCAGGCATGAGACGCCGTAGTACCCGCACTAGGGTCTGTCTGACTAAAGCTAGATTTAACGTTCCTGACGGACTTAAAGAGTATTTAGCCCAAAAGGGTGATTTTCGCGTGCAGTACGGCAATGAGACCTGTTCAATCAGACAGACCCTAGCGGGGGCCTAGTGGCTCTACACTCCTGCGCCGGCTGCGTGTGAGGATTTTGTTACCCCCTGGCCGCTACAGTATCTATCAGAAGGATGAGTTCCCCCCTCATCCTCATCTCCTCTCCCCAAAGGCCTCGCATCCCCCAGCGAGGTCTTTTTCTTAACCCAAAGGTCCCGGCAAGTCAAGAACATGACGCCTTGTCTGGCACGGTCACAGCCACGCCCGCATCTGCTCGAGCGTGAGGTTGCCGCCACACAAGAGGGTGCCGACGCGCCCGCCCCTCATGCGCTCCGGGTGCTCGAGCAGCGCCGCCACCCCGACCGCCCCCGAGGGCTCGACGACCACGCCCACGTGCCGGTGCAGGAGCCGCATGGCCCGAAGCGTCGCCTCGTCGCTCACCAAGAGGGCGTCGTCGATCAGGCCGCGCAGGTCCGTGAGCGCCTCCGGGACGGGCACCCGCACGCCGATGCCGTCGGCGATGGTATCGATGCGCTGGTGGGTGACCAGGCGGCCCGAGCGCCACGACTCGGTCATGGCGGGCGCGCCGGCGGCCTGCACGGCGATCACCTGGGTGCTCGGGCGGTAGGCTTTGATGACGCGCCCCACCCCGCCGATCATGGCGCCGTTGCCGAGCGGCACCAAGAGTACGTCCGGGGCATCGGGCAGGCGCAGCAGCTCGAGCCCCATCGTGCCCGCGCCCTCGGCGGTTTCGGGGTCGAGGCCGTCCTCGACCATTCTGGCGCCCGCCTCACGGGCAAAGCGCTTGGCCTCGAGCTTGGCCGCGTCGAAGTCGTCGCCGTGCAGGCGAAGCTCGGCGCCGAGCGCACGCATCCGCTCGAGCTTGAACGGGTTCGCCGTCTCAGCGGCAAAAATGCTGATGGCGAGGCCGCGCCGGCGGGCGGCGAAGGCCATCGCCTGACCGAAGTTGCCGGCGCTCGCGCAGACCAGCCGCGGCTGCGGCGTCAGGCCGTCCAGCGTGGACATGAAAAAGTCCGCGCCGCGTCCCTTGAACGAACGGATGGGGTTGAGCGTCTCGAGCTTGAGCACGAGCCGCACGCCCAGCTCGTCGCCGAGCGGCTCGCAGACGAACTGCGGGGAGTTCAAAAAGACGGGGTCGATCACGCGGGCGGCGTGGTCGATGCGCTCCAGGGACAGGCGGTGCGGGGTGTCGGGCATGCTCTTATATACCAGACGGTGTGCCTCAGTGCCTCGACTTTGGCCCTAAGACCGACCAGGAGAGTTCGCTTTACCGTGATTTGAGACGCGTTGCCCCTCACATTTCAGTCTTCAAGCGGCCCAAGCGCACATGCCGAAACAGGCAAACTCACCTTCGACACCGTGAGTTTGCCTGTTTCTGTTCCAACCAGGTAGAGGTCGCTCACGCGTCCTTCGGCCTCCGTGATTTTGGTCAGCCTCCGCCTTGCTCTCCGTGCTGCTTGCCGTAGACGACGCCTTTCTTCTTCACGAGCGGGTAATTCCTGGGCTCCTGCAGATTCCTGAAATCGTCGTTTATGGGGGTATGGTCTTGTCATCGGCGCTTACCTGCTTTACTTTGCCGGGATTATCCTTAAGACCGACTATGAACTTCTCGTTCTGGCGTTCTTGTGCTTTGCCCTATCTGTAGCAATCGACGTTACGCTCCCCACCACGTCAAGGGTGACCTTTGTCGAGGATAGCTTCAAACTCGCCGGCATCGTCTTCTGGCTCCTCTACTTTTTCCGCGCTGCTCAAAGCGCGATTCGCGGCACCCTGTCAAGGGAAAGGTCAAGGCGCTACAGCAGTTGATTCGCTACGGTGGTGCGCATGCGCTGGACCCGACAAGCAGCAGGTTTCTCGAGAGGCAAAGCGCTCCTTTGCTGGCTGGTCGCGGCGGACCTGCTCTTTATCTCCCTGCACTTCGTTCATGTACGTTGGGGGTCCGCCCTCGTTGCGTGGTCGACCAGCACCGCCTTTAGGATCGACACGGATCAGGGCTTTGCCGAGCTATTCCAGTACCTCAAACTCATCCTCATCATCTGGCTGCTGAGCCGGCTCTTCCTCAAGTGCCGCTACGGAACAGCGGGCGCCTGGGCGGTCGTGTTTACGTTTGTTCTTCTCGATGACGCCTTCATGCTCCACGAGCGCTTGGGCGTCGTCGTGGGCAACCGCGTGGCCCCTCCTCTCGCTTACGGTTTAGGAAGCCACGAGGTCGGTGAGCTGCTGGTGTGGGCGGTTGCAGGCGTGACGATGGGAAGCTTGGTTTTGCTGGCCCACCTGAGAAGCTCGAGGGAAGGCCGGATTGTCTCGAGGGGGCTGCTTATCCTCTTTGCCGCCCTGGTGTTTTTTGGTCTTGGTGTCGATGTGCTCCACAACATCTTGAGCAGGAAGCACTTGGCGGACGCGCTGCTCCAGAGCGACGCCGATAGGGTGACGCCCGTCGTTATGGCAGCCAAAAGCCTTCTCCACGGCGCATCCTTAAGCACCACCATCTCGACCTTGACGGTGCTGCCCGCCCTCTACGCGGCGCTTCTAACGGTCGGCGAGGCCGTGCAAGGAGCCATGCGGCTCGACCTGATGTTTACGCTGGTGGAGGACGGCGGCGAGATGATCGTGGTGAGCTTGATTGCCGCCTATATCCTAAGGAATGTATGAGCCTGGTGTATGTGCTATGATTAAGCGTTTAGGAGGTGGGTGGTGCGCGTAACGGTTCATGTTCCCGATGCCATCGGGCAGACGGCGGAGCAGGTAGCCAAGCAGGCGGGAAAGTCGGTGTCGGCGCTCTACGCCGAGGCCATCGAGGCGCACGTCAAGGCGCTGCGTCGCAAGCAGGCGATAGCAAGCATCAACAGCCTCATCGGCAAGACCTACGTCGCTCCCGACTTCGACGAACAACTCAAGCAGATGCGGCGGGAGTCGGACAGGGACTTTGAGTGATTGGACTCGACAGCGGATTTTTCATCCGGCTTCTCAAAGAGGACGAAGGCGCAGCAGCCCTATGGGCCAAGGTCACGGCCGAACCACAAGAGGAGGCGCTCGTTTCCTGCCTCACGCTGTATGAGCTTCAGCGTAGCGGTCTTCGTGGCCTCACCGAACGGAGGAAGACGGACCTTTTGTTAGACGCGCTACCGCATGTCTGCCGCATCCTGTGGCTGAACGATGCGGAGCTTGTTCGCCGCGCGGCGCGCATCGCCCACGGCAATGGGCTGGCGATGGCCGACGCGCTCATCCTGACCTCGCTCATGGAGGCGAACGCGGAGGTCATCTACACCACCGACAGTGACCTCGAGCGCTACCAGGCGGGCCCGCCCGTCGTGAGGCTCTAAGACCGTAGGGCTTTAGGAGGCACGACATGACCGGTTACGACCGCCCTCAGCCGCCCCGAAGGACGGCTGCAACACCTGCCACGGCTCGAGTCCATCAAGGACCTGACGTTTCAATCCTCAGCCGCCCCGAAGGACGGCTGCAACTTCTTCCAGCGCTCGTGCTGAGCCCAGTACCCGTGGAAGCCATCGGCAAGCCAGTAGCTCGAGCCGTCCCAGTAAACCTCCATCGGCTCGAATTCGGTACCGGACTCCATGAGTTCGGCGTACTCGAGGTAGACGGCTTCTACAATTTTCTCCCGCATCCGGGTGCCGCCGTCGATGCGGATCTCGCTCAGGTCGATGATTTTGATTTCGCTCATGTCACTCCCTTCCTGTTATCACCATTGACAACGAGCACCAATTTTGATAACACACCTGTATGAAGGTACGCGCCGTCATCAAGCTCATCAAAGAGGACGGCTGGTACTTTCACCGCTCCGGCAAAGGGGACCATAAAATCTACAAGCACCCCACCAAGCCGGGGATCGTGCCCATCGACGGCAAGCCATCCGAGGACATGCCCAAAGGCACCTCAACAAGGTTCTCAAGCTCGCGGGGCTGAAGTAAGACGTATGAGAGGAACTGCATGAAGTATCCCTTCGTAATCGAAAAAGCGCCCAGGAACTACGCTGGTTTCTTCCCCGACATTCCTGGGGTCGCCACCGCCAAAACCAAGGAAGAACTCAAGGAACGCATGGCGGAGGTGCTGGCGCTCACCCTCGACGAACTCAGAGCAAGCGCTGCGGCTATCCCAGCGCCCACACCGCTGGATAAACTCGATGTCAGCGAGTACGAGCCCGAGGAGCCTTTCGAGATCGCGGAGGTAGAACCCGCCCCCATGAACCCAGTGAGCCTCGAGATCGAGCGGGCGATCCGCGCGGCTGGGCTCAGCGAGTCCGAGGTGGCGCGGCGCATCGGCACCAGCCGCGCGGCGATGACGCGCATCACCAATCCGTTCTATTGGGGGCACAGCCTGAGCACGCTGCACAAGCTGGCGGACGCCCTTGGCGCCCAGCTCGAGGTGAGTTTGAGGCCCAGAGCTGCTTAAGGTCACCGCTTGCCCCGCTTCTTGTTCTGACTGAACCTCACCGGGTGCGAGCACCGCGCAAAATGGCTCACGCCGTCCGCCTCGACCTACACGCTACCTCTTTGTCGCTGGGTTGGTCACGAAGTAGATGCGCGTGCCGCAGGCCTCGCACCCCTTGCTCCAGGCCGTGCTGGTGTCCACATCGTTTCAATCCTCAGCCGCCCCGAAGGACGGCTGCAACTTGACGCCCAAGAGCAGCCAAGGAACCAGCGGCCAGTTTCAATCCTCAGCCGCCCCGAAGGACGGCTGCAACAAGGCTGGAAGTACGTAGCGCGGTACTCCGT
>JALZLY010000144.1 GCA_030858465.1 Deinococcota bacterium | reverse complement strand
GCCCCAGGCGGCGCCGCTGCCCGAGGCGCCGCCTGGCGCGCCGCTCGAGGAGGTGACGTGACCTCACCCCGCTACCTGAGCACCCGCGACCCGGCCCGGCGGCTCGTCTCCTTCGAGAGTGCGCTCCTCTGCGGCCTGGCGCCGGACGGGGGGCTCTACCTGCCCGACCGGGTGCCGGAGATAGTACCGGAGGCCTGGCAGGGGGCGGCCACGCTGCCCGAACTCGGCGCGCGGATCCTCTCGCCCTGGCTCGCCGCCGAGGTCGGCGAGGGGGCGCTCGCGGCCATCCTGGACGACGCGCTCAGCTTTGCTATCCCGCTCGTACCCTTGGCGGACGACCTCTACCTGCTCGAGCTCTTTCACGGCCCCACCCTGTCCTTCAAAGACGTCGCCGCGCGCACCATGGCCCGGCTGATGAACCACTTCCTGGCCCGGCGGCAGGAAAAGGTCACCGTCCTGGTCGCCACCTCGGGCGACACCGGCAGCGCCGTCGCCGACGGTTTCGCGGGCCAGGCGAACCTCGAGGTGGTCCTGCTCTACCCCAAGGGCCAGGTCAGCCCCGTTCAGGAGCGGCAGCTCATCGTGAGGCGCCCCGGCGTGCGCGCCTGCGCCGTCGCGGGAAGCTTCGACGACTGTCAGCGTCTGGTCAAGGCGGCCTTTGCCGATAAGGCGCTCGCCGGCCTGGCGCTGTCGTCGGCCAACTCCATCAACGTCGCTAGGCTCCTGCCGCAGTCCTTGTACTACTTTTGGGCGCTGCGGGCGCTGTCGCGCCTGGGCAAAACGGCGCCCCCGCTCGTCTGCGTGCCGAGCGGCAACCTGGGCAACGTTACAAGCGGCGTCCTGGCGCGGCTCATGGGCCTGCCGCTGCGCCGCTTCATCGCGGCGCACAACGCCAACGACTTCTTCCCGCGCTACTTGGAGGGCTCGGGCGCCACCTTCAAGCCTTCGGTGCAGACCCTCTCCAACGCCATGGACGTGGGCGCGCCGAGCAACTTCGAGCGCCTGCGGGCGCTCTTGGGCGAGAGGCTGCCCGACTATCTGCGGGGCGCGAGCGTCTCCGACGAGGCCACCCGCGCGCGCATGAGGCAGGTCTATGAGACCTGGGGTTATGTGGCCGATCCGCACACCGCCGTCGGCTTGGAGGCCGCGCTTCGCTACCGGGAAGGGACGGGCGACACAACGCCGACGGTGGTCTTGGCGACGGCCCACCCCGCCAAGTTTCCCGAGGTCGTAGGGGGCGCGCTCGCTGTCTTGCCGCCCAAGGTGGACCGGCTCGAGCGTCTCTGGGACGAGCCTACCGCAGTCGAAGCGCTCGAGCCGCGCATGGGGGCGCTCCGGGCCGCCCTGCTCGAGCGCGCCTAGCCGAGCTCGCGGTAATCGCCGGTCACCGCCGTGAACTCGAGCCGGTTGCCGAAGGGGTCGCGGCAAAAGAAGCGCGGCCGGCCGGGAATGGGCGTGGCGTCTTGGGTGGCGACGCCGGCCACTTCCAGCCTTTCCCGCAGCGCCTCGAGGTCGTCCACCTCGAGGCAGAGGTGCTGCCGCAACTCCGGCAAGCGCTCGCGCTCGCTGAAGAGGTGAAGCTCGACCGCGCCCAGCCTGTACCAGAGGACGCCCTCGAGCGCGGCGGGCGGGGGAAGCTCCTCGAGGCCGAGAAGCCCTCCGTAAAAGGCCCGTGCCCTGTCGTCGCTGCCGGGCGGCCGGGGGACGCTGACGTGCTGGAGGCGCGTGGTCATGGCACATTCTACTGCTGGACACGGCGTAGAAACAGGCGTAGTAGAGCCGGCTCACGTAGGTGTTGAGGTGTCCGGCCTCGAGCAGTAGCCGTGCCTCGAGCAATGAAGGCGTACCAGCGCTCATTCGAGGCAGAGGTGCTGGATATCCGCCGCTGAACGCTCAGAGGAAGGCTGAAATATACCCTCACGCCATTGACATCGGCCTTGCCAAAAGACATGCTTGGGTTGACGAGAGGAGGCTCGCAAGTCGTGGTACACGGGTGGAGGTCACAGCAAGGAGAGCTGCAGCGGGCCCCTCTTTCTGGCGCACATCCTGGACGGCATCCGCTACGCGGCCGGGAGATAGCAAGGGGCTGGGCTCGAGCGTGAGCTGCTGCGACGTCAACGGCTTGAACAGCTTTTTTCGCGGGGCGCTGGTGAGGTGGGAGCGGCTGCTCTTCGAGCGCCGCGGCCCGACGGAGCAGCAGCAGAGGATCATCGAGCTCGCCTCGGTGGGTCCCTCCGGCCGCTCCGTGCTCGAGGTCGGCTGCGGCGTCGGCGCCGTCACTACCACGCTGCTCGCCCGCGGCGCCGCTAGGGGTCTCTATGTGGACCTGTCGCAGGACTACCTTCAGGCCGCCGCGGAGCTGGCGCAAAGGGCCGGGGTAGGCGGGCGAGCGGCCTTTTACCGGCTGGACTTCGCCGAGGCGAGGCTGGCGATGGCGGACATCGTCATCGCCGACCGCGTCGTCTGCTGCTACCCGGACGCTGAAACGCTCCTCGAGGCGGCGGCGGCGCACAGCCGGGCCCTGTTGATCTTCAGCTATCCGCGCCCCTCTTGGCTGAGCCGCCTGCTGCGCCGTCTCCTCAACCTTATGGTGCGCCTCCTGGGCAAGGACTATCGCTTCTTCCTGCACGACCCCGAGAGGCTGCTGCGGGCGGCGACGCGGAGCGGGCACCGCTTGAGCCGGCAGCGTTCGCTGGGCTTTTGGCAGCTCGCCGTCCTCGAGCGGGACTAGCTTTGGGGTCGGGGGTCGGGGTCGGGGGTCGGGAGGTAGGGTCGGCGGGGTTCTATCCCCTAAGACCGTAGCGCGCCGTCTCACCAGCGCCCTGCCGCCCCACCCGCCCTTCGGCGATGAGCTTCTCCAAGTGCGCCAAGAGCGTCTTTTGCGCCGGGACGTGGAGCCCTTCGTGCGGCAGCGAAGGGTAGACGCCCGCTCTCAGCGCCAAGAGCGTCTGCGGGCCTGCCTGCAAGAGCGCTACAAGCCGCGCCTCTCGAGCGAGCCTGTGAGCTTTGACCTCGGCGAGCTTCGCTTGGGGCGCGCGGATGAGCGGGCCGTGGCCGGGGCCGATCAGCTCGAGCGGCAGGCTCGCTAAGCGCTCCAGGGACGCCAGGTAGTCGCGCATGTTCCCCTCCGGCACGCCGACCCAGGTCGTGCCCTCTCCCGCCAAGACGTCGCCGACGAGCGCCGTGGCCAGCGCGGGGAGATGGAAGCTGAGGTGGCCGGGGCTGTGGCCGGGGCTGTGGATGGCCTCGATGCTCAGCTCGCCCACCTGGACGCGGCCGGCCCCCAAGGCCTCTGCCTCGGCGATACGCCCTAGCTCGAGCGGATGGACCAGGACCAGAGGCCGGCCAAAGGCGGCCCGCACCGCCCCCAGGCCCGCGACGTGATCGGGGTGGGTGTGGGTCAGCAAGATAGCCTTGAGCGTTTGGGCGCCCGCCCGCTCGAGCGTTCCGCGGACGGCGGCGAGCGCCTCGGCGTCCCCTGCACCGGGGTCCACCAGCACCGCCTCGCCGCCAGCGGCGACCAGGTAGGCGTTGGTATGGTCGAAGGGCGGCAGGGTGAGGCTCCTGAGCGGCAAGCGCCAGAGGCCCCGGCCGATCTCCTCCACCCGCGCGAACCCCGTCACCTTCCCGTCACGTTTCAGTCACGTTTTCAGTCGGCCTCGAGCATCCTGATCTCGGTGTAGCTGCCGGGGCTGCCGTAGCGGGCGTAACAGGGAAAGGGCAGGTCCTCGGCGAGCGCGAACTCCATGATGTCTTCGGAGGCGTTTGCAGCGTCGCCGCTCTCGAAGCGCAGGAGCACGCAGTCGCGGCCCGCCGCCTCGACCGTGCTGTCCATGTGCAGCCGGCCCATGCCCATCACCACCAGCGGCTCGGGGCGCACCCGGATCTCCTCGCCCATGAGCATCATCGGCAGCATCATGAAGGTGGGGCCGAACATCATCATGGGGCCGAAGGCGAAGGTGCCCAGCATCGAACCGCCGAACATGGCGGTGCTCAGCTCTTCGGCGCTCACGTTCTCCTGGCTGAAGGCGATGGTGGTCTCGACGCGGTAGCCCTCGCCGGCCTCGCGGACGTTGATGGTGATGGTGCTCACCCCATCATCCTCGCCCTCGGCGACGGTGCGCACCTCCACGACGTAGCGGTGCTCCCCCGGAGGCACCACAAAGGGCTCCCACTGAAAGGCCGACGCCTGACCCCACAGCAACAACAGGCCGGCAACCAAGGCACTCGCTCTCATAGCCACTCCTCTCATAGCCACTCCTCTCAGCCGTCATTATAGCGGCCCTGAGCCCGGCGGATCGGCTTCGCTGCCGCGCACGAGGGCAAGGACACGAGACGAGAAGACCGTCCGGCCCTTCTAAAGCGGCCCGGCGCGTGCCATAATGGTCGCAAAGCGACGTGTTCGAGGGGAGCCGGCAGGGATGCCTGATGCCATTGACGCCACTACAAACGATGCCACTGCAAACGACGCCACTGCCAACGATGCTATTGCAAACGACGCCATTCCAACCGGTAGCGCCCGTAGGGCCGCGGGGCCGCAGGTGGAGGCTGCTGTAGCCAAGAGCATTCCCGCGCTCTTGCAGAGACGCTCGAGCGGGCCGAGGGCGTCCGCGACCGCCCACCGGGTCAAGCGGCTGGGCCTGTGGCAGGCGATCACCTGGGCCGACTACGGCCGGCAGGTGAGGGCCCTCGCCGCCAAGCTCGCCCAGCTCGGGGCGATGCCGGGGCAAAAGGTCGCGCTCCTCAGCGAGAACCGGCCCGAGTGGCTGGTGGCCGACCTGGCCGTGCAGACGGCCGGCGCGGTGACGGTCGGCGTCTACGCCACGAGCAGCGCCGAGCAGCTCCACTAC
>JALZLY010000143.1 GCA_030858465.1 Deinococcota bacterium | reverse complement strand
AGGCTGCTCTCCTTCCCCCAACCCATCGTGCTCGCGGTGGTTACGCTTCTTTGCATCGTCGGCTCGTACGCCATTCAAAACAGCCCCTTCGACATCGGCGTCGCGCTCCTGGCTGGTGTCGCCGGTTACCTCCTGAAGAAGGCCGAGGTGCATCCCGCCCCCATCATCCTCGGGATCGTGCTCGGGCCGCTCTTCGAGGAGAACTTGCGCCGCTCGTTGTTGCTCGGCGACGGCAGTCTCCTGCCGTTTCTAACCCGCCCTCTGAGCCTAGGCATGATCCTCCTCGTCCTCACGGTAATCTTCGGGCCTCTCCTCGGCCGGAAGCTCAAGAAACCGAAACCCACCCCATAAAGGAACGCTTATGACGAAACACACGGTAGGCATCATCATGAACGGCGTCACCGGCCGCATGGGCACCAATCAGCACCTCATCCGCTCCATCGCCGCGATTCTGCAGCAGGGCGGCGTGCGCGTTGGCGAGAGCGAAGTCATCTGGCCCGAGCCCGTGCTGCTCGGCCGCAACGACAGCAAACTGCGCAACCTCGCCCACGCGCACGGCGTTGAGCGCTGGAGCACCGACCTGCAAGAATGCCTGAACGACCCGGGGCTGAGCGTCTATTTCGACGCGCAGATCACCGGCCGTCGCGCACCCGCCGTTCGCGCCGCCGTCCAAGCAGGCAAGCACATTTACTGCGAGAAACCCATCTCCGCAGACTTGGGGACTGCCCTCGAGCTCGCTCGGCTCGTCCGCGACGCCGGCGTCAAGAACGGCGTCGTTCAAGACAAGCTGTGGCTGCCCGGCCTCCTCAAACTGAAGCGCCTCATCGATTCGGGTTTCTTCGGCCGCATCCTGTCGGTACGCGGCGAGTTCGGCTACTGGGTTTTCGAGGGCGACTGGCAAGGTGCTCAGCGGCCCTCCTGGAATTACCGGAAGGAAGACGGCGGCGGCATCATCATAGATATGCTCTGCCACTGGCGTTACGTGCTCGACAACCTCTTCGGCAACGTCAGAGCTGTCTCCTGCCTGGGCGCCACCCACATCCCCGAGCGTATCGACGAAGAGGGGAAGCCCTACCGGGCCAGCGCCGACGACGCCGCCTACGCGACCTTCGAGCTCGAGGGGGGCGTCATCGCGCACATCAACTCGTCGTGGTGCGTGCGTGTCTACCGCGACGAGCTCGCCACCTTCCAGGTGGACGGCACCCACGGCAGCGCCGTCGCCGGTCTTCGCGACTGCAAGGCGCAATCCCGTGTGACCACCCCCAAGCCCGTCTGGAACCCCGACGTTCCCAACCCCTTCGATTTTTACGAAGACTGGCAGGACGTGCCCGACAACGCGCTGTTCGACAACGCCTTCAAGGTGCAATGGGAATTGTTCCTCCGGCACGTCGCCCTGGACGAGCCGTTCAGGTGGGATCTGCTCGAGGCCGCCAAGGGCGTGCAGCTCGCTGAGCTCGGCCTGAAGTCGTGGTCCGAGCGGTGCTGGTGTGATGTGCCGGAGCTTGAGCTGTGAGCGCCGCCCCGGCGACCAGGCTCGCGCTTCCCCGGGCGGACGGTTCGACCTACCCCTACACGGTGATGGGAGGCTCGACCTTCGCGCCGCCGGCATCGCCTCTCCAGAGCCGCGCCGCCTACGCGGCGGCGCACCTGGTCGCCGATCCGTTAGCCGACAACCACCCCGGAAGCAGGGCCGTCATAGACTGGGACAGCACCCTCGCCTACCGGCGGCACCTCTGGCGCTACGGCTTCGCCGTCGCCGAAGCCATGGACACCGCGCAACGCGGCATGGGACTGGACTGGGACGGCGCCAAAGAACTCATCCGCCGCTCGAGCGCCGAAGCGAAGGCGGTGGGGGGAAGGGTCGCCTGCGGGGCAGGCACCGACCACCTCACTCCCTCTCCCCACCTGAGCCTGGACGAGGTCATCCGCGCCTATGAAGAACAGTGCATCTTTGTCGAGGGAGAAGGCAGCCGCATCATCCTGATGGCCAGCCGCGCGCTCGCAGCCTGCGCCAAAGGAGCTGACGACTACCTCAAAGTGTACGATCACATCCTCTCCCAGGTCGCCGAGCCAGTCATCATCCACTGGCTCGGCGACCCCTTCGATCCCACCCTCGCCGGCTATTGGGGTTCGCACGACCTCTCCGCGGCGATGGAGGGCTGTCTCGAGATCATTCATGCGCACCCCGCGAAGATCGACGGCATCAAGATCTCGCTCTTGGACGCCCGCCGCGAGATCGACATGCGCCGACGCCTGCCCCAGGGCGTGCGCATGTACACCGGCGACGACTTCAACTACCCCGCGCTCATCCGCGGCGACAACGAAGGTTACAGCGACGCCCTGCTCGGCATCTTCGATGCGATCGCGCCGGCGGCCTCCACTGCCATCGCCGCGCTCGACGCTGGAGACGCCGAGACATATGAGGCTATCCTCGAGCCGACCGTTCCTCTGAGCCGGCATATCTTCCAGAAGCCCACCTTTTACTACAAGACAGGCATCGTTTTTCTCGCCTATCTGAGCGGCCACCAGTCCCACTTCCGCATGGTCGGCGGTCAAGAGAGCGCCCGCTCCGCCCCTCACCTCGCTGAGCTGCTCGTGCTGGCCGACGAAGCGGGCCTCATCGGCGACCCCGAAAGGGCGGCGCGGCGCATGCGGAGCGTCCTGGCGCTCGCGGGCGTTGCCTCGTGATCGACCGGCTGAGCCTCAACCAGGCCACCACCCAAAACTGGACCGTCGAGGAGGCCGTCGACGGCTGCGCCCGAGCGGGTATTCCTTGGATCGGCCTGTGGCGCGAGAAGGTCGCCGCGCAGGGCCTCGCCGAGAGCGCCAGGCTCGCGCGGGACGCGGACATCAAGGTCTCGAGCCTGTGCCGCGGCGGTTTCTTTCCCGCTGCAACCGAGGCCCTACGCAGGGAACGCATCGAAGACAATGAGCGCGCCCTCGACGAGGCGGCCGAACTCGGCGCGGACGTGCTGGTGCTGGTGTGCGGCGGGCTGCCTGAGGGCAGTAGGGACCTGGACGGGGCAAGGCAGATGGTCGAGGACGGCCTCGCCGCGCTCGTCCCCCACGCCGCCGAACGCGGCGTGGGGCTCGGCATCGAACCGCTCCATCCCATGTTCACCGCGGACCGCTCGGTCATCTCGAGCCTCGGGCTTGCCAACGACATCTGCGAGCGCTCAAGCTCAGTTAAAGTCGGCGTCGTCATCGACGCCTACCACGTCTGGTGGGACCCGCAGGTTTATAAGGAGATCGCTCGAGCCGCTCCCTACACGCTTGGCTTCCACGTGAACGACTGGCTGGTGCCCACGCCCGATTTGCTCCTCGGGCGCGGTATGATGGGTGACGGCGTGATCGAGCTGCGGCGCCTCCGGGCCGCCGTGGACGGGGCGGGTTACCGCGGCCCCATCGAGGTGGAGATCTTCAACAACGACATCTGGAACACCTCTGGCGAACGGATCCTCGAGCTCGCCAAGGAAAGGTATATCGCGGAGGTCACCTAGTAGCTGCGCCTGGCGCCCTATAGAAGGTGAACGTGGGGCGACAAGACCACTCCGCGTTGTTTGGGAGCCGGGGTGATGGAGGAGACGTGCCACAGCTGACGTACCGGAGCAAAAAAGATTATGTCTACGGTTCTCTGCGAGCGGAGATCTTGAGCGGTTGCCGCAAGCCCGGGTCCCGCCTGATCATCGACGATCTCGCCGCCGAACTCGGTGTCAGCCCTATCCCCGTACGCGAGGCCCTGCAGGGGCTCCAGGCGGACGGCTATGTCGTCATTCAGCCGTATGTCGGCGCCAAAGTGGCGGAGATGCAGATCGACTCGGTCCATGAGATCTTTGCGCTGCTCGAGGCGATGGAAGTGGTCAGCGGTCGCGCCGCTTGCGAGCGCATGACGGACCAAGACCTGGGCACGCTCGAGGAGATCATCTCGCGCATGGACGGCCTGGTAGACGACCCGGAGGCGTGGTCGCGCGAGAACCTCGCGCTGCACGAGTTCATCTGCACGTGCGCAGGCAGCTTCCTGACCGAGGCGCTCTTGCGCAAGGCGATGGAGCATTGGGACCGCTTGCGGCGTTACTACTTTGCTGATGTCTTTACTCACCGCGTGAGGCAGTCTCAAGAGGAGCACCGGGAGATTTTGACGGCGCTGCGTTCGCGTGACTTGGCCGTGGTCGAGCGGGTCATTCGGGTCCATAACCAGCAGGCGCTGGCGGCCTATGTCACTCATCTCTGCGAGGTCGAAGCCTGACCCGATGCCTGTACCCGATGCCTGTAGCTGCGCTCGCTGGAACGGGGCACCGGCCGCGGTCAAGCCGCGGTCACGGTGCAGGCGCACGGTCCGGCTCGAGGCGCTGCCAGGCCAGCACCTCGAGCAGGCCGCGAATATAACCGATCGAGCGAGCGGCGACCGCGGGCCCGTCGGGTTCGTAGACGAAGGGTTCGACGCCGACGGCCCCGGCGTAATGGTTGCGCGCGAGGCTAGCGAAGACGGGTGCAAAAAGATCCCCACCCTGTCCGGGACCGCGCCGGTTCCTGTCATTGACGTGAACGTGGCCGATCATGCCGGTGGGAAGCCAGCGGTCCAGGAGCTCGGCGATGGTCGCGGTCTCGCTCAGGCGGGCGGCGCGACAGTCCAACATGGTGCGGACGGCGGGACTGGCGACGGCCTCCACGATCTCGACCGCCTCTTGGAGAGTAGTGATGAAGCTGGTCTCCTGACGGGAGAGAGGCTCGATGCAGTAGGTCACGCCCGCCCTTTCGGCGTCCGCCGCGATGGCCGCAAAGGCGTCGCGCCCCCTCAGCGCCGCATCCGGGTCGCCCTCGGTTTGACGCTGAGCCGGCGAGCCGTGGACGAGCATCCTGCCGCCCAGCGAAGCGCAGAGGTCGATGAGCCGGCGCATTACCTCGAGGGTGCGTCGTCGCCGTCCTTCGTCCGCCGTGGTAATGGACAGGCCCTGTGGCGTGATGAGGAGCCAGTGCAGGCCGGTAATCTCGATGCCCGCGTCGGCAGCGGCCCGGCGCAGTTCGGCTCGAGCGTGGGAACCGAGCAAGTGCGGCTCGTCTCCCAGGGTGAAGGGCGCCAGCTCGAGGCCGTCGTAACCGAGCGCGGCGGCAAAGTCGCACTGGGCGGCGAAGGACATGCCGTCCAGGACCTTGTTGCCCAGGACCTTGTTGCCCAGAACCTCGTTGCAGAGCACGATCTTCACGCGTCCATCTTCCTTTCTCAAGACCTGCCCAAGAGGCGTTGTCCAAGTCCCTTGAGGGCCCTCGTGACGGGTCCTATACCCAGCACGAAGGTGAGCAGGATGGTGACCCAAAGAACCATGCTGATGGGCCTCGAGAAGAAGGGCGCCAGGTCCCCGCCGCTCAGCACCAAACCGCGGCGTAAATTGAGGTCGAGAAGCGGCCCCAGGACGACCCCGAGGATCAGCGGAGCCATGGGGAACTTCAGCTCCCGGAGCACGAAGCCGAGGACGCCGAAACCCAGCATCACCCAAACATCGAAGACGCGGCTGGCGATGGCGAAGGAGCCGACGGTGCAGAGCACGAAGATGACGGGCATGAGCTTGATAGGCGACACCCGCAAGATGAGCAACAGGGGTTTGGTGAGGAGCAGGCCGTAAAAGAGGATGGCGAGGCTGGCGCAGAGGATCATCGCCGTGACCTCGAAGATGAAACGTGGCGACTCGATCATGATGAGCGGTCCGGGCCGGACGCCGTGAATAAACAGCGCGGCAAGCAAAACCGCGGCCGGCGCCGAACCGGGAACGGCGAGCGTGAGGACGGGAATGATCGCGCCCGGAACGGCGGCGCTGTTGCCGGTTTCAGCGCTCATCAGCCCCTCGATCGAGCCCTTGCCGAACCCCTCCTTTTCCTTGCTGGCGTTGCGGGCCAGGGCGTAGGAAACCCAGGCGCCCATGTCCTCGCCGACCCCCGGAATGAGACCCATGAAGGTGCCGGTGACGCCCGAGCGGATGATGGTTCGCCAGTACCGCAGCACCTCGGCGATGCGTGGGATGACCGAATCGGTCGCGCTTTTCACCGCCTGATAAGCCGGGTTTTTCATCACCACGAGAACCTCGGCGAAACCAAACATGCCGACCAGTACGGGCAAGAGCCCGAAACCGCCGGCCAAGTCGGTACTGCCGTAACTAAAGCGCGGGTAGGCGTGGATGCTCTCCTGGCCGACCATGGCGATGAGCAGTCCCAGAAAGCCGGCGATCCAGCCCTTCAAGGGGTCGTCGAGCGCCGTCAGGCGACCCGAGATGACGACGCCGAAGACGGCGAGCCAGAAAAACTCGAACGACTGAAATCTCAAGGCGGCTTCCGCCAAGAGGGGCGCGAAGATCGCCAAGAGGATCATGCCGATGATGGTTCCCAGCACCGAGCCGGTCGTGGCGATGCCCATCGCCTTGCCCGCCAAACCGGCTCGAGCGAGCGGGAAGCCGTCGAGGGCTGTGGCGGCATTCGCGGGCGTACCGGGAATGTTGAGAAGGATGGCGCTGCGGCTGCCGCCGTAGATCGCCCCCACATAAAGACAGATGAGGACGAGAATGGCGTCGCCAACCGCCATATTGAAGGTGAGGGTGGTCAGGAGCGCCAGGCCCAGCGTCGCCGTCAAGCCGGGCAGCATACCGATCACGATGCCCAGGAGCGTTGCCCAGAGAATATTGAAGAGGTTCCCCCAGCTCAGGAAGCCGACGAAAGCCTCGGCAAAATACTGCAGTCCCTCCACAAGCCTCCTAGGGTAGCCGGACCAGGAACAGGCGCTCGAAGATGAAGGTCACCAGGCCCGCGACCAGGGCTGCTTGCAGCAGCGCCAAGGCCAGCACCCTTGCCCGCGAGCTCGCCGTGGGCCACTCGAAGACGGTGATGAACAAGAAGACGAACAAGAAGGTGGCGAGCCAGTAGGGGAGCAGGCCGACCAGTCCCGCACCGTAGCCCAAGGTCAGCAGGAGAGTGAGGAGGGTGCGGCGCGCCCCTTCGCCGCTGAGCAGGCCGGGT
>JALZLY010000142.1 GCA_030858465.1 Deinococcota bacterium | reverse complement strand
ACTCAAGGCGGACCGGGCGACCCGGAGTGGGCAATTCGCGAGGCGCGATGAGCTTGTGGGTATAGAACTCAAGAACAAAACCTTGGGAATAGTCGGGTTTGGGCGCATCGGGCAAGAAGTCGCGCGGCGATGCCATCTGGCGCTGGACATGCGGATTCTCGCTTATGATCCGTACCAAACCCCCGAAGCTCTTAAAGAGCAGGGGGTAGAAGCACGGGAGGAACTCGAGGCGCTCTTGGCGGAGGCCGACGTGGTGAGTCTTCACCTGCCCTTGACTCCTGAAACGCGGGGCCTGATTAGCGCCAAGGAGTTTTGCGTCATGAAGCCGAACGCCTTCCTCCTCAACCTCGCTCGTGGTGGTGTTGTCGATGAAGCGGCTCTCCATGACGCTCTTGAGGAGGGCCAGTTAGGGGGCGCAGCGCTCGATGTCTTCGACTCGGAGCCGCCGCAGGAGGGTCATCCGCTCTTTTCGCTTGAAAACGTCATCCTTACTCCGCATAGCGCAGCGCACACGAAAGAGGCGTTCTGGCGCATGGCCACACAGGCTGCCGAAGCCGTGCTCGCCTACTTGAGGCAGGAAAGGCCGAAGCACATTATCAACCCCCAGGTTCTATCAGGTTCTTAAGGAGTCATGTGGTTTATAAATTCGTGGAGGCTTTTCAGTGGAGGCCATGACCGTTCCGCAGGCTGAGCGCGTAGTACGTAGTGGCGGACGCGTACTCGTTGATGCTCTACGCGTTCAGGGTGTAGATACCGTCTTCTCCGTGGCCGGCGAGAGCTATCTCGAGGTGCTCGACGCGCTCTATGATGTCCGGGAGAGCGTACGCCTCATCACCTGTCGCCAGGAGGGCGGTGCCGCCTTTATGGCTGAGGCTTACGGCAAGTTGACGGGACGACCTGGCATTTGCGTCGTTACGCGTGGCCCCGGCGCCTGCAACGCCAGTATCGCTGTTCACACCGCGCGGCAGGACTCGACGCCGATGCTTCTGCTTGTCGGCCAGGTGGGCCGTGGTCACGCTGAGCGCGAGGCGTTTCAGGAGATCGACTACCGGCAGATGTTCGGCTCGGTAGCCAAGTGGGTGACGCAGGTCAACCAGGCAGAGCGCATCCCCGAGGCACTAAGCCGCGCCTTTCACGTGGCCATGTCCGGCCGGCCTGGCCCCGTCGTCTTGGCACTGCCGGAGGATATGCTACGCGACGAGGTAGGCGTTGCGGACAGCGGACCTTGTGAAGCTGTGCGCGCTCACCCCAGTGCTGCTGACCTCGAGTGCTTGCAGGAGATGCTTGAGCAGGCCGAGCGACCGCTCATGCTCGTTGGCGGCAGCACCTGGACGGATGAGGCCTGCCGGCAGATCACGACTTTCGCTGAAGCAAATGATCTTCCCGTCCTTTGCGCCTTCCGCCGGCAGGACGTTGTCCCGAATGATAGCTCCAGCTATGTCGGCGCTCTGGGCGTCGGAGCGGCCCCAACACTCCTCAAACGCCTCAAGGAAGCCGATTTGCTTCTCGTCGTTGGCGCACGGCTCAGCGAGATGAACACCCAAGGCTACGCGCTGCTAGAAAGCCCCGAGCCGCAGCTCACCCTTATCCACGCTCACCCCGAGGCTGAGGAGTTAGGGCGCGTCTACCACCCTGCCCTCGCCATTCAGTCGGGCGTGAGCCAACTTGCTGCGGCCCTTCAGCCCATCAAAGTTGATGGCAAGCGCTGGCGCGAGTGGCGGGAAGGGGCGCGGGGTGATTACGAGAGCACACTTAAACCGCCAGGTTATGAGGGGGAACTCGACCTTGGTGAGGTGCTCCTATTCTTGCGGCAACGTCTGCCGGAAGACGCCATTGTCACCATTGATGCCGGCAACTTTAGCGGCTGGCCCCAGCGGTTTTTGCGCTTTGGCCGTCCCGGACGCCAGCTCGGACCGACGAGCGGCGCCATGGGTTACTCGGTGCCGGCGGCAGTTAGCGCCAGCCTCACCTGTCCCGACCGCTTGGTCGTTAGCTTCGTCGGCGACGGCGGCTTTCTCATGACCGGGCAGGAGCTCGCTACCGCCCTGCAGCATGGCTGCCGCCCAGTCATCCTGGTCTTCAACAACAACATGTACGGCACCATCCGCATGCACCAGGAGATGCGTTACCCCGACCGCGTCATCGGCACCGACTTGACCAATCCCGACTTCGCTGCTGTGGCGGCTGCCTACGGTGCTCACGCGGAAACAGTTTTGCGAACGGAGGAGTTCGCGCCGGCCTTCGAGCGCGCCGTCGCTTCCGGCAAGGCTGCCGTTATCGAGTTGCGCACCGACCCCGAAGTAATCAGCACCCGCAGCACTCTCAGCGCCATGCGCGCTTCATCGAAAGGGGGTACCGAATGAGCAAACTACGTAAGCGTCCCGAGGACCTGCGCAGCCACCGCTGGTACGGCGCGCGCGACTTACGTTCCTTTGGTCACCGTTCACGCACAAAGCAGATGGGCTACAGTGCCAAAGACTATATGGGTAAGCCTATCATCGGCATCATCAACACTTGGAGTGACCTAAATCCCTGTCATCTGCACTTCCGGCAACGAGCCGAAGAGGTGAAGCGCGGCGTTTGGCAAGAAGGCGGTTTTCCTGTCGAACTGCCTGCCCTCTCGCTCTCCGAGATGTTCATGAAGCCGACGACGATGCTCTACCGGAACTTGCTGGCGATGGAGACGGAGGAAATCCTGCGCACCCATCCAATCGACGGGGCGGTCCTCCTGGGCGGTTGCGATAAGACAACGCCTGCTCTCATCATGGGCGCGACCACCATGGATTTTCCCTTCATCTTCGTGCCCGCCGGCCCGATGTTGCGCGGCAACTGGCACGGGGAGGTGCTGGGCAGCGGCAGCGACTCATGGAAGTACTGGGACGAACTGCGCGCTGGCAACATCGATGAAGAGGCGTGGAACGAAGTCGAGGAGGGCATCGCTCGCTCCTTCGGCCATTGCATGACGATGGGTACCGCCTCGACGATGACCTCGGTTGCCGAGGCGATGGGCTTGACGCTGCCTGGTGCAGCTTCCATCCCCGCGGCGGACTCTCACCACCCGCGGATGGCAACCGAGAGCGGTCGGCGCATCGTAAACATGGTCTGGGAGGACCTGCGCCCGAGTGAGATCCTGAGTGAGGCTGCTGTCGACAACGGCATCGTCACGGCTATGGCTTTAGGGGGATCGACCAACGCGATTATCCACATGATCGCCATGGCTGGCCGCGCCGGCATCAAGCTCGAGCTTGACTACTTCGACGCCGTCTCGAGGAGGACGCCAACGCTCGCTAATATCCGACCATCCGGCGCTTACCTCATGGAGGACTTTTACTACGCGGGTGGCCTGCGCGCGCTGCTCAACCGCCTTGGTAACAAGCTTAATCTAAGCTGCATGACCGTCAATAGCCGAACGCTGGGCGAAAATATCGCCGGCGCTGAGAGCTACAACGATGACGTTATCCGGCCCCTTGACAACCCCTTGAGTGAGGAGGGAGGGTTAGCTGTTCTGCATGGTAATCTCGCACCTGACGGCTGCGTAATCAAGCAGACAGCTGCAAGCCCAGAACTGCTGCAGCACTGCGGGCCGGCGGTGGTTTTCCATAACTACAACGACATGGCCGAGCGCATTGACCGTGATGACTTAGAGGTCAGTGAGGATTCGGTGCTCATTCTCCAGAACGCTGGTCCCCTGGGTGGACCGGGTATGCCCGAATGGGGCATGCTGCCCATCCCGCAAAAACTCCTCAAGAAGGGAGTCCGTGACATGGTCAGGATTTCCGATGCGCGCATGAGCGGAACGAGCTACGGCACCTGTGTCCTGCACGTCTCGCCGGAGTCGCATATTGGAGGTCCTCTCGCCTTCGTGAAAGATGGTGACATTATCGAACTAGACGTGCCTAACCGGCGCCTCACCCTGCAGGTGAGTGACGAAGAAATGGCAACCCGCTGCGCCACGTGGGCCAAGCCTGAACCCACTTATGGTCGCGGCTACGGTTCGATCTATAACCGCCACGTCACTCAGGCGCACCTTGGCTGCGACTTCGATAACTTGGAGGTCGGCGTCCTCATACCGGAGCCGGAAATCCACTGATGGACATGCCCATCAACGCCTTCAAACGAGCCATCCTGGCCGGTGAACGCCAAATCGGGCTTTGGAGCGGCCTGGGCAGTGGCACCGCCCTCGAAATCATCGCTGGCAGTGGCTACGACTGGATCGTGATCGACACCGAGCATTCCCCCAACGAACTACCTGACGTGCTCGAGGGATTAAGAGCCATAAGTGGTGGGACCGCAATGGCGGTGGTGCGTCCAGCCTGGAACGACGTCATCTTGATCAAGCGTTTTCTTGATATCGGCGCGCAAACTCTCCTCGTGCCCTTCATCCAGAATGCCGAGGAGGCAAGCCAAGCTGTTACCTTCATGCGCTACCCGCCGCAGGGCGTGCGTGGTGTTTCAGTTGCCCAGCGCGCTAACCGCTACGGCCGCATCGCCGACTACTTCAGGTGCGTCCATGATGAACTTTGCCTGCTTGTCCAACTAGAAACACGTGCGGCCTTAGCTGAACTGGAGGCAATTGTCGATGTTGAAGGCGTGGACGGCGTTTTCATCGGCCCCTCGGATCTAGCGGCCAATATGGGCCATCTTGGCAATAGTGGTCACCCAGAGGTGCAAGACGCGATCGCTGAGGCTTACAGCCGCTGTCGGCATCTCGGCAAACCTGTCGGTATTCTCGCTCCCCTTGAAGAGGATGCCAAGCGCTACCTCGATATGGGCTTCACCTTCGTCGCGGTGGGCAGCGATATCGGTCTGCTGAGGCGCTCGAGCGAAAACTTGTTGAACGCCTTCAAGAAAGGATGAACTCATGAAGACCTCCCCCGTAACCTTTGAAGACCTTTCCGCATCCGTTTTGGCCGTGCCGCCACTAGCCCGCCGAGATGACTACAGACTAAACAAGGCGGCCAACGAAGAACTCATGCGCTATCTCGAGCGCGGTGGCGTGACTACCCTTCTCTACGGCGGCAATGCCAACTTCTATAACATCTCACTCAGTGAATACGCTGAAATTCTGACTACCCTTGCCGAAACCGCGGCGTCCGAAAGCTGGGTCATTCCGTCGGCTGGACCGTCTTACGGGATGATGATGGACCAGGTGGAGGTCCTTAGGGATTACGACTTTCCGACGGTGATGGTACTGCCGCTGCAAGCGCAGAAAACCCCAGCGGGGGTCGAGACGGGCCTGCGCCGTTTCGCTGAGCGCTTCGGTAAGCCCATCGTCATCTATCTCAAATTCGAGGGCTATCTTGACGTTGACGGTGTCCGCCGTTTGGTCAAGGACGGTGTGGTTAGCGGGATCAAGTATGCTGTGGTACGTGATGACCCTACCAGAGACGACTACCTGAGCTCACTCTGTGATGCCATTGATCGTCGTTATATCATAAGTGGCATTGGCGAGCGGCCGGCGATTGTGCACCTGCGCGACTTTGGCCTAAACGGCTTTACCTCGGGTTCGGTCTGCGTCGCGCCACAGCGTTCTACGGAACTCCTCAAAGCCCTCAAAGGGCAAGACTACGATAGGGCAGAGTTACTACGTCAGAGCTTTCTGCCTCTCGAGGACCTTCGCGACGGCATCAACCCAATCCGGGTGCTCCATGATGCAGTGACTCTTGCCGGTATTGCCGACATGGGGCCGATCCTGCCCTTAATGAGCAATCTGTCGAAGGATGACCGCGAGCGCGTGGCAGCAGCGGCCCGTGAGCTTGCCGCACTCGACCAGGAGGTCGCATAGCAGCTTGACTGGTCGAAATGCACTCATTGTTGGGTCGGGGGTCATGGGCCGCAGTGTCATGTCCCCCTTTGAAGTGGCGCTTGGAAAGCATCCGCCTCAGTGATGAACCGACTTTCCGCCCCCCCTCTGCGAGATTTAGGAATTTTCATTTCTCGTCCCTGACGGGTAGATTTCATTTCCCCGTTAAGGCGAATAATCTCGAGGCAAGTTCACTGGGAAGCCAAACCATTT
>JALZLY010000141.1 GCA_030858465.1 Deinococcota bacterium | reverse complement strand
GCCCCAGCCAGGCGCGCGCTTCGGCAGGGACGCAGACCCGCATCGTCAGGCCATGCCTCTCGGCGAAGGCGCGCACGAGCCCGGCCAACCGTTCCTCGGCGACGCCGACCAGCGCGCCCTCCTGATGCTCCAGCTCGAGATACTTCAGCTCGAGCAGCACGCCGCGCGGGTCGCCGGCACGGGCGACGAGGTCGGCCAAAGCATCGTTCAGGCTCATCCGTCACCCTGCCAGGGCCTCGAGAGTTTGCCGGCAATCACCGGGTGCCGCGCGCCCGTCGCCCTCGGCAGGGTGTTGGGCAGGCCGTGATGCGCGTAGTAGGCCATCACCGCAAAGGCCAGCGCCTCGCGGTCCTTGGCGCGCCAGCCCATGTCCTCGAAGGTGCGCACGGGGACCGTGAGGCGCGCGCGAAGGCCCGCTAGCAGCGCCTTGTTGTGTGCCCCGCCCCCGGCGACGAGGATTTCGTCCAGACCCCCCGGTAAGACGAAGTCGCGGTAGGCGCGCGCGATGGACTCGCTAGTAAAGGCGGTCAGGGTCGCCAGCAGGTCGTGACCCGCCAGGCCCGCCAAGTCAGCCGCGAATTCGCTCAAGGTGAAGACCTCGCGCCCGGTCGTCTTGGGCAGCCCCTGGCTCAGGTAGGGGTGTGCCAGCAAGCGCTCGAGCGCGGTCGCATCGACCCTTCCCCGCGCCGCCAGCGCGCCGTCACGGTCGAAGTCCAGGCCGAAGTCGCGCGCCGCCGCCTCGTCGATAAGGCAGCTCGCCGGCCCGGTGTCGAAGGCGAAGACGCCGTCCGAGTCGCCGTCCGCGGGCAGATAGCTGAGGTTGGAGATGCCGCCCAGGTTGTGGACGGCGCGCGCTACGCCCGGCTCGGCGAAGAGCTTGAGGTCGCCAAACGCCACCATCGGCGCGCCCTGGCCGCCCGCGGCCATGTCCGACTGGCGAAAGTCCGAGACGACCGGCAGGCGGCAGCCTTCGGTGACGAGCGAGGCTTCGCCCAGTTGCAGAGTGCTCTTCGTGCGCCAGCCCCTGGCGGGCTCGAGCCGGGGGATGTGGTAGACGGTCTGGCCCGAGATGGCCACCAGATCGACGTGGTGCGTTTCCTGCACGGTGTTCACCGCCCGCGCGTAGGCCTCGCCCAGCTCGGCGTGGAGCTGGGTGAGGCCTACCACGTCCGAGCTTTCGGGCCCCATGGCGTCCAGGATGCGCGTGCGCAGCTCCGGGGCGTAGTCCTCAGAGTGCCGCGCCAGCACCTCCCAGCGCAGGCTGCCAGCGTGCTCCTCGAGCCTGGCCAAGACCGCGTCCACCCCGTCCGCCGAGGTGCCGGACATCACACCGAGAACGTTCATCCTTGCCAAGTCGGGCATCAGAAGTCCTCCAAGCCCGAGCCGATAGGGTAGTCGCCGACCGGAACGGGCAACTTGCCCTGGGGGCGGGCCTCGCCCGTCAGGACGGCGCTGGCGCCCTCCAGGTTGCTCTCGCGGTAGCCGTAGACCGCCAGGTAGGCCTGGGGGCGGAAGGGAAGAAAGCGCAGGTCGTCCGGATTGCCGAGCGAGACCAGAACGATGGGTTTGCTCGTGGCAACAAGCCCTTGCGCGAGTTCCTGCAACTCCGCCGGGTAGCCGCCCATCCAGAAGTAGCTCGCCAGGACCACCACGTCGGCGTCTCGAGCCCCGGCCACGGCCTCGGCGATCTGTGCGGCGCTCGGCCGGTCGCCGACGAAGACGCTCTTCACGCCGTCACGGTAGCGCTCAAGCACCGTGCCCAGGTGCGGCGGCTCGCCGAAGAGACTGGGACGGGGCGCCACCACCAGCACGTCGGCGGCGGGGTCCAAAGGCAGGACCCCGTCGTTCCAGAGCAGGGTGGCCCCTCGAGTGGCGACCTCGCGCGCCAGGGCCCGGTGGGCGGCGTAGTCGGGCGCCGGCTCGGATGTCGGGTCGGATGTCGCGTCGGATGTCGCGTCGGATGTAGTGCGTTCCCACCCCGGGCGGTAGCGTTTCGCGACCCTCTCGACTCGAGCGAGCGCGTCCTGCACTCTCGCCTCGCTGATCCTACCGCTCCTGACGGCCTCCACCAGCGCCTCATGGACCTCGCCCTGCACCGCCCGGTCGGGCCCCAAGAGCACCAGGTCGGCGCCCGCCACTATGCTCCGGAC
>JALZLY010000140.1 GCA_030858465.1 Deinococcota bacterium | reverse complement strand
CCGTGAACCACGCTACCGTCTCGCGGGGCCCGAAGCGGCTCATGGGACCGCGCAGGGCACGGCCGCCTCGAGGGTAGTGCCCGGCGAGTAGGGCCGGGTCGAAGAGGTGGTGGGTGACGTTGCAGCGGCCGCCGCCGGAGACGCGCACCTTGGCGAGAGGTTGGTGGCTCCGCTCCAGGAGGGTGACCCGCGTTCCTGGATTGGTCTCGGCGCAGGTGATGGCCGCGAAAAAGCCCGCCGCCCCACCGCCGACGATGATGGCGTGTAGAGGCTCGCTCACCCGACCATCCTACCCGCCTTTGGGGAGAAGGGCGGCCCTGGTCAAGCCGTCTCAGCCATCCCTGCGCTCGAGCCCGACCGCGTAGAGCGCGCCCTCTTCCGCGCGCAGCTCGACGCGAAAGAGCGGGTCCACCGGCGGGCCGCTCACCGCGCGACCTGCCTGAGCGGGCGCGAAGACGCCCAGGTGGCAGGGGCAGGCCAAGGAGGGCTCGCTCGAGCGGTAGTTGAAGCCCAGGGCCACCGCCTCGGTGTCGCGGCGGTAGACGACGGTGCAGCCCAGGTGGGTGCAGACGCGGCTGTAGGCGGCGTAGTGTTGCTCCCCCACGGTAAGCCCGCCGGAGACGGGCTCCGGCAGGCGGATGGCGACCGCGGGCATGCCGGCGAGGTCGAAGTCCCGGCTCGCCCACACCTCGGCAAAGTCGGTGAGGGCGGCGACGCGCTGCGCCTCGAGGGGTCGGAAGTCGGGTTCGGCCTCGGGCTCGAGCTTGAGAAAGTGAACCCGGTAGGCCTGCCAGGCGCCCACGCCCAGGGCGAGGGCGGTGCCGAGCACGGGTAGGCGCCAGAGCCAGGCGAGAAAGCGGCGGCGGCTCAGCTGTGGCTCGCTTTGCTCGTTCATGGTCCAGGCCCAGCTAGCGGCTGGTGGTGTCCTCGGGGTAGATGCGCTCGCTCACGAAGCGCGCCAGGGCGTCGAGCTCGTCGTCGCTCAACTGGCCGAAGCCGGGCATCATGCCGCGGCCGCTCGAGACGATGCGGCGCACCGCCAGCACGTCGGCGGCCGTGGGATTGCCCGCCAGTCTGGGGCCGATGCCGCCGTCCCCCAGCGCGCCGTGACAGCTCGCGCAGTTGTTCGAGAAAAGGTGCTGGCCGAGGTCGGCGCCGGCGAGATCGGTGTCGGGACTGGCTTGCGTCGCGGGGGTCTCGGGCGCGGCAGGGGTCTCAGCCGAAGTCGATGCAGGCGTTGCCGCCGGAGTCGCCGCCGTGTCCTCGCCTTGCTCCAGCGCTTCCTGGGCGTTGGCGATGAGTGAGGGCACGCGGCCCGCCCGCTCGGGGCCGCCCGCCGCTTCGACGTAGGCTTCCCAGGCGTCGATGGCCTCCTCCAGGCGCTCCTGGCTGAAGTAGGCGTTGCCGAGAAAGAGCAGGCCCTCCAAGCTGTCGGGGCTGAGCCTGCGCGAGACCTCGAGGAGCTGGATGGCGTCATCAAGGCGGCCGGCGAAAAAGAGCGCCACGCCCAGGCGGCGCACCGCCTGCGGGTTGCGCGGGTTGACCTCCTGGACGATTTGCAGATAGAGCGTGGTGGCGGGCTCGCGCTCGTCTTGGTCCCAGTGGGCGTCGGCCAGCGCGATCAGGTTCTCCTCGCTCGCCTCGTCGGCCACGGCGGCCTGCAGGGGTGCGAGGACCTGGGCACGCTCCAATCTCGCTTCCAGAGCCTCGTCGTGAACGGCGTCGGGCAGGTTGCTATAGGCTTCCCAGGCGGCCAGCGCCTCAGCGGACCTGCCCATGAGCGAGTAGACGTCGCCCAGCGTAAAGAGCGTCTCGGCGTCGCGCGGGTCGGCGGCGCGGGCGCGCTCGAGGTAGCCCAGACCCGTGTCGACGTCGCCCTCTTGCAGGGCGAAAAGGCCCAGGCGGTGGTAGGCGACGCCCGGAACGGGCTGGGTCCCGGCTTGCCCGGCGGCCTCGAGGCGGCTATAGACCTCCCTCGCCTCGGGGTAGTTTTCGGCGACCCAGTGCGCCTCGGCGAGCGCGGTCAGGTTCTCGGTGCTGGGGTTGCCGTCGGCGAGACCCTGCAGGCGGGCGATCTCGCGGCCCCGCTCGAGGCGGACGGGGTCGGCGGTGGTCACGCTGGCGTCGCTGCCGACGCGGGGCAGGACGTAGTTGCCCAAGAGCACGGTGCTGACGACCACCACGCCGAAAAGGGCCAGGGCGGTGACGGGCAGGCCGAGCGGGCGCGCGGCGGGGGTTGCCGGGGCCTGCTCGCGCCGGCGCAGGCTGTACTCGTCGAGGTTGCGCAGGACCTGGGCGGCCTTGGCCTCGTAGCGGGCGCGCAGGGCGTCGCGCCTCGCCTGCGGCAGGTCCTCGCGTGCGTCGATCTCGCGAATCGCCCGGTAGAGGGCGTCGCGCTCCTCCTCGAGGTCGAGCGCCACCGGATCGCGCTCGTCGGCAAGGGGGTCGAGCTTGCGAGTGGAGACGAAGGGCAAGACGACGAAGCCCAAGAGGAGCAGGCTGAGTGTAAAGACGATGAGCAGCGTAAGCATAGGGTTTAACTTTCTTTGCTTGCGGGCAGCGAGATTTCCTGCGAGACTTCCTGGGAGACTTCCTGGCGGACGCGCCTTAAGTAGTCGGGGTCGGCTGGGATAGGCTCTTCACCCTTTCTCGTCCAGTCGCGCAGATAGTAGAAGAGCGTGACGAGGGCGACGAGCCCGAAGAGCAGCGGCGCGAGCCAGACGATGAGGGTAATCCCCCGCCGGGGCGGGTTCATCAGGACCACGTCGCCGTAGCGCTCCACGAAGTAGCTGTAGATCTCGTCCCTGCTGCGCCCCTCTTGAAGCTGTTCGCGGACGATGCGCCGAAACTCGACGCTGACCGCCGCGTTCGAGTCCGCCGCCGTCTCCGAGTCGCAGGTCATGCAGCGCAAACCGCGGGCGATGCTGAAGACCTCCTGCTCGAGCTGGACCTCCTGGGCGCCCGCGGTCGCGAAAAGGACCAGCAGCACAAAGACAAGTAGCCTAAAGACAAGAGGCAGACGTAAGCATAAGCCTCTCCCGACCCCCGACCCCCGACCCTCGACCCCCGCCTTGACC
>JALZLY010000139.1 GCA_030858465.1 Deinococcota bacterium | reverse complement strand
CGACTTAACCGTTCAAGACACGTTTTGGGAACGTTACCGGAGGGAAGCAATGTTGCACGAACAGGAACCGCCACACGCCGCGTCGTACTCATCGCCTTTCTTTTATATCTTGCAGCACCAGTCCTCGCCCAGGAGACGATTCAGAAGGACTCAGCCGATGTTCAGGTGCCTGAAGGGTACAGGCTCGAGGTCTTCACAGCCGGCCTCAACTACGTTTCAGACATTACCGAGGCGAACGCTCGCCTCACCTATCACGGCGGACTGGACGCCACAAGCATTCAGGTGAAGGTCGAGGGCGGTGAGATCACCCTCGGTGGGACGGTGGACAACCGCCGTACCACGCGCCTAGCGGAGGACGCGCTCGAGAGGGTCTCGGGCGTCAAGGGTACTCATAACCAGCTACGTCAGCAAGCGCAAGACAAGGCTTAGCGTCAACGGTAGTGAAGACGGTTGCCGCCGAGTGGCAGTGTCTAGAAAGGGGCGTAGAACAATGGCGGAAGATCATAGTGAAGGTGTGAGGAGTACAGCAGCGATCGCTGGTCATCCAGTCCACCCGATGCTGGTTCCTTTCCCGATCGCCTTTTTAATCGGAGCGCTCGCCACCGACCTTGGCTACTGGGCAACAGCTGACCCCTTCTGGGCGGAAGCCTCGCTCTGGCTGGTCGGTGCCGGACTGGTGATGGGTGCGCTGGCCGCTGTTTTCGGCCTGACCGACTTTCTCACCATCAAGCGAGCCCGCGCGCACGACGCCGGCTGGATTCACTTCCTCGGCAATGCCAACGTGCTGGTGCTGGCGCTCGTGAACCTGCTGCTGCGCCGGAACGCTCCTGCGGCAGCCCTCCTGCCCTGGGGGCTCCTCCTCTCGACTGTGACGGTTGCACTCTTGGGTTTGACGGTTTGGTACGGGGGTGAGCTTTCCTACCGGCATCTGATTGGCGTGATCGGGCACGGCAGCAAGCACGACACGTAGGTTTCGGCAAGTCAGGCTGCAGACCAAATGCGAAGTGACGAAGGAGAAAAATCATGCCACGACAACTGCACGACCAGATCGCTGTCATTGCGGGCATCCCACCGGGCATCGCTCGTGAGACAGCCACTCAATTCGGGACTCGAGGTGCTTCTTTTGCTTACGGTAGCGGTGGCAGGAAGAGCGGCACTTCTCCGACGGTTCAGGCGGTGACGGCCTTGTCTGCCCTGTTGGAACACTACCTACCGCCTCGCCTCCGAAGCGAAACGCGGGGCAGCAAGGATCTCCACAGAGAAGAGAGGAACACGCATGACCATCAGGAAAGATGGCGCTATGGATAATGGCCGCAAGGTGAGCAGCCTACCGGGCTGGAAAGTGACAGTAGGAGGGAGTGCCAGGGCCGCAGTGGCGTGCCTGCGTGGTCTCTCGTTTCTGGTAGCGGCGAGCCTCGCGCTGTTGGGCCTAAGCGGATGTTTCCCGATATTCGAGTCCCAAGGCGGGGGTCAGACTGGCTTTCAGGCACCTCGCGAGGTCGAGCCTGCCGACATAGCCCTGCTCGAGGGCTACCGGATCGAGCCAGTCGCCACTGGTCTCACCTTTCCCACCGGGGTGACGTTTGACGATGAGGGACAGGTGTACGTCGTCGAAGCAGGCTACTCCTACGGCGAGGCCTTCACCACGCCGCGTCTGCTGCGCGTGAGGCCTGATGGCGCGCTGAGTGTTATTGCTATAGGCACCAATCCCCCGTGGAACGGCGTTGATTATGCGGATGGCGCCTTTTACATCGCTGAGGGGGGTGTGCTCGAGGGCGGCCGCATTCTCCGTGTAGACATGAACGGCAGCGTTACGCCCCTAGTCAAGGGCCTGCCCAGCCTGGGCGACCATCACACCGACGGTCCGGTCGTCAGGGACGGCTGGGTGTACTTCGGGCAGGGAACTGCCACCAACAGTGCCGTTGTGGGAATAGACAGTTACGATTTCGGTTGGCTGGAGAGGTTTCCGGACTTCCGCGACACTCCCTGCGAGGCCATCACGCTGGCGGGCAAGAACTTTACCACCCCCAACCCCCTCACGGAAGATCTGCAGGACCAGGTCACGACGGGCGCCTTTGTGCCCTTCGGTACGCCGACGGAGCCAGGGCAGGTGATTCCGGGGCAGGTGCCTTGCAACGGCGCGGTAATGCGCGTCCCGCTCGAGGGCGGCCCACCTGAAGTGGTGGCCTGGGGCTTCCGCAATTCCTTCGGGCTGGCCTGGGCGCCCGACGGCAGCTTGTATGTGACGGAAAACCAGTACGATGTCCGCGGCAGCCGCCCCGTGTTCGGCGCCGGTGATTTGCTCTGGCGCGTTACCCCCGACACCTGGTACGGCTGGCCCGACTTCTACGCGGGCCGGCCGCTGACGGACGCGGACTGGTTCCAACCGCCGGGCGAGAGTGCACCTGGCTTTCTGCTCGCAGAGCACCCTGGCGCACCGCCCGAACCGGTGGCGCTGCTCGGCGTCCATTCTTCGTCTAACGGGTTCGACTTCTCCAGCAATCCCGCCTTTGGCTACGCTGGACAGGCGTTCATCGCCCAGTTTGGCGACATGGCCCCGGATGTCGGCAAGGTCATGGCCCCGGTGGGCTTCAAGGTGGTCCGGGTCGATGTGGAGAGCGGCGTCAGCGAGGACTTCGCCGTCAACCGCGACCCTGATGGCCCCGCTTCAAAAGTGGGGGGTGGCGGCCTCGAGCGCCCGGTGGCGGTGCGCTTCAGCCCTGACGGCAGCGACCTATACGTGGTTGATTTCGGCGTCATGACCATGAGCGAGCAGGGGCCGGAGCCTCGCGCGGGCACGGGCGTCCTCTGGCGCATCGCCAGGGAGGAAAAAAGATGAATGGTTGGCCGAGGTTGAGAAAGGCTCTCATCCTGCTGGCGGGCGGACTGGCGCTAACAGGGGTCGGTTGCGGTCCGGCCTATCGCGGCGAGCCTATCCTGGGAGCGCTCGACATCTCGGAGCCGCAGGTGGCTCTGGGGCAGCGAGTCTTTTATGCCAACTGCCAACAATGCCACCCAGGCGGCGCGGGAGGCCTGGGTTTCGCGCTCAACAACAAGCCGCTCACCTCGGGCATGATTAAGTTTCAGGTGCGCAACGGCATCGGCGCGATGCCGTCTTTTTCCGCGGAGAGAATCGGCGATGAGGAGCTGGACGCCCTGGTCGTGTACCTAGCGAGACTGCGAGAGCACGGCAGCGAGGCGGCAAGCCAGTGAGCGCTTCGGTGAGCATATGCTCGGTGGCTAGCGTGCGAGCGCGGGACGTGACGCGGCGCACGCCGGTGCCAAAGGGTGCTCGGGGCATGCTTGATAGTGGTGGTTCATACGGTTGTTCCTCGGTTGCACCAGGGCCACCCAAGCGTGGCCCTGGTGCCACAAAGCTCCATGCGCTTCCTTTCTACGCCCGACAGCGGAGGAGGTGTATGGAAACTGTAAAAAAAGCGGCAGCCACTGGCTGGGCCCGCCAAGATCTTGCCGGCATCGCCCAGGAGGTAGTCAACCTCTACGAGCCCCACCAGTTCTACCCGGTGCTGCACTGCTTCCGTTTCCGCGAGACGCACTACGCGATGGCCAGGGTAGTGCTGGTGGCGATGGACGCCGCGACGCTCATCCGCAGCGGCCTGGACGAGGAGAGGTGTACCTCGCTCGTGCACAGCGCAGCCGTAGCCGCGTTGTGGGGCAGCGGTCAGCAGCTTCTCGAAGCTCTCTCGGCCTCCTTTTTGGCCGACAGCGACCCCGACGGCGGGCCAGGAGAGGAAGCTTTGGTGGCCTGGCGGGAGCGCTACCATCATGCGCTGGTGCGATTCAGGGCGGAGGGCATCGCGGTAGCCGAGGACGCTGAAGCTGGGGCGGACAGCTACGTGTCGCTACGCCGGCAGTGGGATCGGTACGTGTTTGCCTTCGCCGAGATGATGGTCCATGCCTGGGAGGAGGTAGCACCCCTTGAAATCAACGCTTCCAAAGGTGACGAGGCAGAAGGCCGATTCCACCCCGTCGGAAAATAGCAGACTTGACCGGCCCCCCCTGGGGTGGGTATAGTAATGCAGCGGCCAAGAAGGACAGTCACTCCCGCTCCGTAGAAAGAGGTCCTCATGAGCAAGCTGGTTCCAAAGGTAGGCAGGGCCCCTGCTCGAGCGCGTGACCTTTGGTCTCTAGGTGTGCTGCCGGTGTTGGTGGCCGGGGCACTGGCGGGGCTCCTCGGTATCTACTGGGACATCGCCTGGCACATCGACATCGGTCGCGACACATTCTTCACGCCGCCACACAACTTCCTCTACGCGAGCATGGCGACTGTTCTAGTGATGAGCCTCTACGGCCTCTGGCGCGACCGGCGAGAGACGTACCAGCTTACGTCCAGCCGCTCGGCTACGCCGCCTTTGCGCTCATCACGGCACTCGCCCTCGCCGGCGTCACCCGCCTGCTGCGCTGGCTTAAACATCAACCGCGAGCCATCTCGGCGGCTACTGCTCAGCTGAGACCCTAGCGTCAAGGAGAGCTTTCATGAACCCTACCGATTTGAGCCACCTCCCCGTCGGCAAACGCAGCCGCCTTTATGCCATGATAAGCCGGACCGGCGGCCGCCTCGCGATTCTCCCCATCGACCAGGGGCTCGAGCATGGCCCCATCGACTTCTTTGATGCGCCTGAAGCCGCCGACCCGGAGCACCAGTTCCGCCTGGTGGCCGAGGCGGGCTTCTCCGCCATCGCGGTGCACCTGGGCCTGGCCGAGAAGTACCTGCCCAGCTACGCCGAGAGCGTGCCGCTGGTCCTAAAGCTCAACGGCAAAACCAGTATTCCCGCTGACGACGAGGCCTTCAGCCCGCTGACCGGCACCGTGGAGGACGCCCTGCGGCTGGGCGCACTCGCCGTCGGTTACACTCTTTACGTCGGCTCGCCCGCCCAGGACCGCGATATCGCCCAGTTTCAGGCCGTGCGGGCGGAAGCGGAGCGTTACGGCCTGCCCGTCATCGTCTGGGCCTACCCGCGGGGCCGGGACGTCGAGAGGAGGGGCGGCAAGGATTCACCCTTCGCCGTCGAGTACGCGGCTCGAGCGGCGCTGGAACTGGGGGCGGACGTGGTCAAGGTGAACATCCCGCGCTATGACCCCGCCAGGAAAGATCAGTACCCGGGTGACTATCAGGGCGTGGCGGTGGGACCGTCCGAGGCGATGCGCCGGGTGGTCGAGGTGGCGGGCCGCGCCCTGGTGCTCGCCTCGGGCGGGGCGCGGGTGGCCGAGGACGAGGCCGTCACGCAAGCAAGCCTCGCCCTGGAAGCGGGCTGTGCCGGGCTGATCTTCGGGCGCAACGTTTGGCAGCGCTCGTACCCCGGCGCGCTCGAGCTTTCAAAAAGACTCTTGCAGATCGTTAAGGATCACGCTTAAAAGGAGAGCATCATGGCAGACAACAGTGTCTCGTTGGGACAGTACGTGGGTGGCCTCAAGGCCGCGCGAGATCAGATTCACGACCGCGAAGCCTTCCTGGCGCGCGGTGCCCGCAAGTACGACACGCCGAGCCTGGCGGGGTTGCCGATGGTGGGTTTGGGGGGCAGTTGCGGAAAGCCCGCGTTCCTCCTCCCCTACGTCGTGCGCTTCGACAGGGACAAGGTGCTCAAGCTCGAGCAGGTTGCGGAGCGGTTCGACATGTTCGTGGAGTACGGCGCCTACCCCCATCTCAAGCTGAACGACGGCGGTCAGGAGATCGCTGCGGTGCAAGACTGGACGAACGCTGCGCTGGTCTTCATGCGGCCCTCCTACAACCAGAAGGAAGCGCTTCTCGAGGCGCTCGCTGAAGCGTTACGCCCAGACGAGTCATCATGAACCACGACCAGCACAAGCATCACCGCCACGGCGCCAAGAAGCACGCTGATACGACCGACCCCCACGCAGGACACGACGCGGCAGGAAACGTCGAGGGCCGCCTCCGTGACCGGGTCGAGCACGCCCGGCCGCTCGAGACCTCTCCCGCGCACGACGCCCATGCCGGGCATGCGGACCACGACAAGCACGCCGGGCACAGCCCCGAGATGTTCAGGAACCGTTTCTGGTTGAGTTTCGTCCTGACGATTCCCATCTTGTACTTTGACGCGCACTTTCAGGAGTGGTTTGGCTACCAGGCTGTTCAGTTCCCCGGCGTGGCCTGGCTGCAACCCGTCTTGAGCATCATCCTCTACTTCTACGGCGGCTGGCCCTTCGTCGAGGGCGCCTGGCGCGAACTCAGGGCCAAACAGCCGGGGATGATGACGCTGATTGCGCTGGCCATCAGCGTTGCGTTCATCTACAGCCTGACGGTGACCTTCGGCCTGATCGAAGGCATGCCGCTCTACTGGGAGCTGGCCACCCTGATCCTCATCATGCTGCTGGGGCACTGGATCGAGATGGCCAGCGTGCAAGGCGCGAGCCGCGCCCTGGAGCAGCTTGCCTCCCTGGTGCCCGCGACGGCCCACAGGCTGGTGGGAAACAGGAGCGAAGACGTTGCCGTGGAGGAGCTCGAGGAGGGCGACCGTATCCTCATCCGTCCCGGCGAGCAGATTCCCGTCGACGGCGTGGTCATGGACGGCGCCTCGAGCGTGAACGAAGCCTTTCTCACGGGAGAGTCGCGTCCCATCCCCAAAGGGGAAGGCGACGAAGTCATCGCTGGCGCTGTCAACGGCGAGGGAGCGCTCACCGCCGAAGTCAGGCGTACCGGCGACCAGACCACCCTGAGCCAAATCCAGCGCCTCGTCGAGGAGGCCCAGAAGTCGAGGAGCCGCTTTCAGAACCTCGCCGACCGCGCGGCCGCCTGGCTCACCTATATCGCCCTCGGCGCAGGTTCTCTCACGCTGATCGCCTGGCTCCTCTTGGGTTTCGCCCCGAACTTCGCCATCACCCGCATGGTGACGGTGATGGTGATTGCCTGCCCGCACGCGCTGGGCCTGGCCATTCCTCTCGTCATCGTCAACGCCACCTCGATGGCGGCACGAAACGGCATCCTGGTGCGCAACCGCGAGGCCTTTGAGCGCGCCCGCGACCTCAAGATCGTCGCTTTCGACAAGACCGGCACCCTGACCGAGGGCAAGTTCGGGGTGCGCGCGGTCTACGTTGCCGACCTGCCCGAAGACGAGGCGCTTCGTCTCGCCGCGGCGCTCGAGGCGAGAAGCGAGCATCCCCTCGCGCAAGCCGTGGTCGAGGAAGCCGAAGGGCGCGGCCTCGAGTCGCCTAGCGTCAGCGACTTCAAAGTCGTGGCCGGAAAGGGCGTCGAGGGTGTGGTTGAAGGCGCAAGCTACCGCATCGGCCGTCCCGAGTGGGTTTCAGAGCAGGGGCTCGAGCTCCCTGGTGAGCTCGAGAAGGGCCTGAACGAGGCCGAAGCCCGCGGTGAAAGCGTGATTGCCATGATGGACGAGAGGCGCGTGCTGGCCCTCTTCGCCCTGGCCGACAGGGTGCGCGAGAGTGCCCGCGAGACGGTGCGCGCCCTCAAGGCACTAGGCGTCCAGCCCGTCATGATCACCGGCGACGCCGAGGCCGTCGCCAGGACCGTGGCCAAGGACATCGGCATCGAGCGTTATCACGCGCGCGTCCTGCCTCAGGATAAGGCCAAGATCGTCTCGGAGCTCAAGCGGGATGGCCAGACGGCATTTGTAGGCGACGGCATCAACGATGCCCCAGCACTCTTAGAAGCCGACCTTGGCATCGCCATCGGCGCGGGCACTAACGTGGCTATCGAGTCGGCCGACCTGGTTCTCACCCACGATGACCCGCTCGACGTGACGCGCGTGGTGAAGCTCTCCAAGGCAAGCTACGGCAAGATGATCCAGAACCTCTTCTGGGCGACCGGTTACAACGTGGTGGCATTACCGCTGGCGGCAGGCGTCGCATACGGCTGGGGCCTTCTGCTCTCTCCTGCCGTGGGGGCCGTCCTGATGAGCGTTTCGACGGTCGTCGTGGCCATCAACGCCGTGCTGTTACGGCGGGTCAAGCTGGTGTGAGAGCTCTTTGAAGCCGAGCTTTACAAAACCTTAACAAAACAGCAGTATAAAGAGCTCAGGTATGGGCTCTTAACTTTAGGTAGTGAAGGTGATTCGCCCCGCCGACCCTTCGGGAAAGGGCTTGTAACTGTCACAGCAGGATTTTATTCGTCGAAGACGTAAACAGCGAACAAAGAATGGAAGGAGTCATAATGAATCACGTTCAGGACATGCTCAGAACTCACCCACGCCAACCGCAGGTCGATATGGCCGCTCTCGTCAACTGCATCGAAGAGTGTTTTAGTTGCGCGCAGAGTTGCACAAGTTGCGCTGATGCCTGCCTCGGCGAGCAGAACGTCCAGGAAGTGGTGCAGTGCATTCGCTTTAACTTGGACTGCGCGGACGTGTGCGATGCGACGGGAAGAGTCCTGTCCCGCCAGACGCAGCCCGACTGGAACCTCATTCGCAGCCAGCTTCAAGCCTGCGCCACCGCCTGCCAGGTGTGCGGCGCCGAGTGCGAAAGGCACGCCGGGCACATGGAACACTGCCGGGTCTGCGCCGAAGCCTGCCGCCGCTGCGAGGAGGCCTGCAACAGGCTACTGTCCGCCATCCCCGCCTAACGAACGTTCAGGCCCACACCTAGCATGAGAGCCCATACCTACCAAAGCGTGCTGGAACAAAGAGCTTTGTGAAAGCCAATGCTACCTTAGAACATCGACATGAGGAATCCACAAACGTGAACGCTTGCTTGAATCGTCGCGTCTTTGATCGGCCTAACGTGGTCGTGTACAGTATGGTTGCTTACCACTGGCAGCCATAAGGTGTGGTGTCGGGCCTCGGAAACTCTCCGTGAACAGGTTTAACTGATGAGCCGTAGGGTGACGTACACAGCGCTAGTTGTGGCTTTACTGGTACTGGCGGTTATCGCGGCGCTGCTGATTTGGACGCTCAGAAGCCCTGCCAACGGCACTGTGTACTTTGTTAGAAGCCAGCAGCTTGACTCTCGACTGGAGCCGGTCAGCCGCCCTTTGGGTGTTCAGGATCAAGAAGCCAGACTCAAGAACGCACTTGACGCTCTGATTGCGGGACCTAACGCCGAGGAAAAGGCCCGCGGGCTCAGCTCAGCGATGCCCCAAGAGACCAGGGTCCTGGACTTAGATTTCGCGGGCGGCTTGGTCACCGTGAACCTGTCGGCTGAATTTGAGCGTGGTGGCGGCACCACACTTATGACGGCGCGTCTCAACCAACTGTTTTACACCCTAACCGAGGATCCCGCGGTCACGCGTGTGTCTCTTGATGTTGAAGGTTGGCCGGTAAAGGTTTTTAGCGGTCAGGGGTTGATTATTGACAACCCCTGGGACCGGACTTACCATGAAACGCTCCCAGTCTGGTAGTTTGACGGCGCCGACTTTCAGTGTGTTGGTATAGCGCCGCATCTGCGGAGCTGAGGGGTAAGCTGGCTGCTATCTTAGCATGCTATACTGGCCGCAGTGCGTCCTCCACGTCCGCCCGTTCAGCATGAACCCTTGTCTCACGTCCCACTCGAGCGACAGGCGGATGGGTTCGAATGGCGGAAGTCCCGATGACGCAATTTATCTTGAGGGTCCTCATCTCGGCGCTCATCGTTGCCACGGTTGCCGAGGTGGCGAAGCGCTACACGCTTTTCGCGGCCATCATTGCCTCACTGCCCTTAACTTCTGTCCTGGCGATCATCTGGCTTTATTACGACACTCGAGATGTTGAGCCTATCATCGACCTATCGAGTTCGATCTTCTGGGCGGTACTTCCCTCACTGCTCTTCTTCGTCGCCCTCCCAACACTGCTCAGACTGGGTTTGAAGTTCGTGCCTTCACTGCTGCTGTCCGCAGCCGTTATGATTGTGGCCTATAGCCTCTATGTTGCCCTGATGGGGCGCTTTGGCGTTAAGCTTTAAGGCAGCACGGCACCGCCTCAATACGGCGCGAAAGGGATCATGATGCTAGACTGTCAAGGCTCGCCAACCAGCCCCTTTGCAGCGCGTATACGGCGGCCTCAGTGCGGTTACGGACGTCGAGCAACTGGTACACCTCTGACAATAGGTTGCGGATGGCTTTTTCTGACATGCCCAACGCGCCGGCAATCTCGCGGTTTGAGGCTCCTTGAGTCAAGAATCGCAGCACTTGTCGCTGACGCTCGGTGAGCGTAGGCTCGTCATTTCTTTCTAGAAACCTCGCGTTACCCTGTCCATAGCGCGCAAGCAGGGGCTCGACCGCATCGTGCGCCAAGGGCTTGTGCTGCCCGACCGCCCGGCGAATGGCCACAGCGAGCACTTCCGCCTCCGCGTGCTTCGGCAGGTACGCTGTCACGCCCACTTCGACGGCCTCAAGTACACTGCGTCGGCTGATCTCGATGGCTAGAAGGATGATGCGGGTCCCTGGAGTACAAATCATGAGGCTCTGCGCGACCTCGAGGCCGCTCATGTCGGGCAGCTGAAGGTCAATAAGAGCCACGTCGGGGCTGAGCTCGAGGCAGAGCCGGAGGGCTTGCTCTCCCGTGGCGGCCTCGCCGATAACCCGAAAGTCAGGTTGGTGGTTGAGCAGGTGCCCTAGCGCCTGCCGGAAGAGCTTGAACGCGTCGCAGATAAACAGCCGCGTGCGCTTTTGCTGTTCGATGTTCGAGGTGCACGGCATGTCGAGCTCCTCTGCCGGCGTTACCGTCCCGAAAAGCTAGCCTCCGACACAGGCGTTTAGGGCAACATCGCCTCGATTTGACTCTGCAGGATGCCCCGATTGAGTTCACCGACCTGTTTGCCGCGGATAATGCCGTCCGCACCGATAAAGATTGTGGTGGGCAGGCCGACGCCACCAAAGCTGGCGTAAAGGTCATGGCTGCGGTCGACTCCAGGCGTGTCGCCGGGGGCGTCCACCCAGATGGGATAATCGACCCCGACGGAGTCGATGTACCTTCGCACGGTGGCCGCCGGTTCACCCAGGTCGACCCCGACGATGGTCACGCCGCGGGGACCATACTCGGCCTGGATGGCGTCGAGCAAAGGCATCTCGCGGCGGCAGGGTGGGCACCAGGTGGCCCAGAAGTTGAGTACCACGGCCTGTCCCTCGAGGCTCGAGAACGTGACGGCCTCACCGTCGAGCGTCTGCAAGGTGAAATCCGGCACCGTGTCGCCCGCGCGCAGAATTCCTGGGCTGGGCCTCAGCGTGGTTAGGGCGAAGAGCCCTCCAAAGAGCAGGGCGGCAACGCCAAAGCCGCTCGCCAGCGCCCTCAGGTGGGGGCCGCGCTCGGTGGAGCCGCGCCACCACAGGCGCCAAAGCATGTAAGCCGCGCCGACCAGGAGGCCTGCGGCGGGTAGGTAACCCGGCTGCCAGAGGTAGAGCGCGGTCCACGGAGCGTCCCGGTAGGCGCTCCAGTTAAGAATCACGAAACCCAGGCGGGCGCCCAGCAGCCCCAGCCAAACGCTCGTTTCGGCCACGCTGCTGACCCAGGGCGCGTCCAGGCCGTCGCGCTTGGCAGCGCGAGCGGCCGCCCAGATGGCCAGCAGCAGCGAGAGCAGGAGGCCCACCCGCAGCGTAGGAACCAGCAACGGCCCCACCGTAAGGACGTCGGGCATTACCAGTGCCTCTCGCGTCGCCAGCCACCCTTGGCCGTCACGAGGACGAGGAGCAGTAGGGCCAGCGCGCTCAAGCCGACCACCCAGTCGCCCCAGCGGACGTAGGGCGTCAGCGTATCGCTGAGGGCTACTTGGGCTGTGAAGGCCGCGCGTTCTCCTCTGGGGAAGCGTTGCGTAACCCGGCCCAGCGGGTCGATCACCGCCGTGATGCCGTCGTTGCCGGCGCGCGCGACGTAACGCCGGGTCTCGATGGCCCTGACGCGGCCCATCTGAAAGTGCTGTTCGGCCCCGGTGGTGCGGCCGAACCAGGCGTCGTTGGAGATGTTGACCAGCAGGTTGGCGCCGCTGCGGGCCATGTCTCGTGCCGGCTGGGAGAAGGCGGACTCGTAGCAGATGTAGGTGCCCGCCCGGATGTCATTAAGCTCGAGTGTTCGGTAGCTCTCCCCCGGCAGAGCGCCGGTCATGCCGGGCAGACCGATGGCGGCGAAGAGGGGGTCGTAAGCGAAGGCCAGCGAGTCACGCAGCGGGAAGAACTCCCCGAAGGGAACCAGCTTGACCTTGTCGTAGCGCCCCGTGACGCCCCCCGTAAAGCCATAGGCGCTGTTGCGGAAACCGTCCTGTTCGATGGTGGGCGCGCCGAGGATGAGCGGGGTGTTTAGGCTCGAGAGCACTTCCTGGACCAAGTCGAGCGTCGGCGGCAGGGGCGAGGCCCCTTCAGGCCAGATGATGAGGTCGAGACCACCGTCCCCGGCCCTCAGTCCGCGCCTGCTCAGGTCGGCGTAGAGCTCGAGCTCGCCCAGGGAACGGGCTTGAGCCCTCTCGAAGGGGTTGACCGAGCCCTGGACCAGCAAGACGTTGCGGTCCGGCGCAGGTGCTAGGGTCACTAGACCCGCCCTAGTGGGCGCATGAGGTGATTCAGGCCGGCTCAGGCCGTAGCCGGCTGCGGCGAGGAGCACCCCGGCTATGCTCAGCACGGGCCACCATAGCTTGAACCGCGCCGCGGCCAGTGCGGCCGCGCTCCAAGCGACCAGCAGGCTCACTAGGGCGACCCCACCCAGGTCAGCCACCTGAATGATGGGCGTGGGCAAAAACGCGTAACCCAGCGTGCCCCAGGTAAAGCCCAGCGTGCCGAGGCTGCGCAGATGCTCCACCACCACCCAGACAAAGGGCAACGTCAGCAGGGTATAGCGCCCGGTCATGCGGCCGAACACGGCTGTTACGCCCCAGAAAACGCCCAGCAGCGGGGGCAAGATGAGCATGGGCAGGGTGATGCCCGGGCCGAACAGATCCGCGAAGCTTACAGGAAGCCACAGCAGGTGCACTGCGAAGAAGCCCAAACCCGCTAGGAAGCCGAGTTTGAAGGCGTCCTCGAGCCTCGGCGTGACCGCGATGAGACCGAAGAGCCAGGCCAGCGGCAAGGGCGCCAGGAAAGACCACGGGTAAGGAAGAAAGAGCAGTGCCAGAATGACGCCGGACGTCAGGGCCTGCAGGGAAAGCCTCGAGCCTCGGGCTTGGCCGAAGTTCCCTGCAGTTGTCAGCAACCGAGCGGGCGAAGGCGAGAACACAGCAGCGACTATAGGACGGCAATGTAAAGCTTGGATAAAGTCCTAGCGCTTACAGCTTTCACTCACCGGCTTTGGCTCAGCAGACGGACGCAGTCCGACGGTGGCGCCTCGCCATCGACGATGCTTTGCATCCAGGCCAGAGCGTCACGAAAGCCAACCTGCCTGACCTGAAAGTGATGAACCCCAGGGTAGACGCGGTAGGTGACGCTCGCGCCCAGGCTGCACTGCTGCCGCACGAAGGCGTCCTGCGAGGGGGTGGTGACGATAGGATCGGCGCCGCCGTGGAGGATGAGGGAGGGCACCTCACCGCGGACTACACCCGTCGAGTTCATGTCAAGTGCGGCCTGCAGGTTTGGAAACTGCTCCGCAAGGCGTCCGCTGACTAGAGCGTCATAAAACTCCGCTTGATAGACTTGCCGTGGATCCTGGCCGTAGTACGTGGACATTTCGTCAATGCACCTGCCGGTGACGTCCTGCTCAAAAGTGGGGATCCAGCGGGGGTTCAGCACGCGTGCGACGTCGGCCGTGTCGGGGCCGTAGTACTGGGCATAGGCATAAAGGATGTAGGGCGTGAAGTAGGGAATGTCACGCATCAGGGCAGCGACATTTGTGGTCGCCCCGTAACCTATGACCCCACGAACGTTGATTTCGGGCGCGTAATCGGGCGCGAGATCGGTGGCGGCAAAGATCGCGTGGCCGCCTTGCGAGTAGCCCGCCAGAAAGACGTCGTCGCTTGGTGCAACCAACAAGGGTGAGTTCTCGAAAACAGCATAAACGGCTCTGGCCGCGTCCAGCATCACCCGGCCTTCCAGATCGGCCACGAAGTAGTAGTGCAGGCCCTCTGCGTCGTTGAAGCCCTGATAATCCGGGAGAATGCCGATGTATCCCTGGCTCGCGTACGAGAGCATGTGCGCTCGGTAGTTGCCCCAGTTGCGCACTTCAGGGAGTTCCCTGGAGGGCGCGCACTTGCCGACGATTCCCGTGGTTCCCGAACCCATCATGTAAACAGGCACCTCGCCCAAGTAGTCGAGCCTGGGTATGTAGAGCTGCGCGACGATGTCGATAGGGTTATCGTCCTCATCGGTACTGGTAAAGGTCAGTAGGTACAGGTCCACCGCGTAATGGGCTTGGGGGGGTGTCACCCTCGAGTAGAGCTTAGTGCTATAGGCGTTAATCTCAGCGGTTGAGAACGATTGAACAAACCGCATTTGGCTGATCGCGCCGCGCCAGTCGCTTTCTTGCGCCGCAGCAAAGGCCGGAATCAGCCACAGCGCCAGACACGCCGTGACGAGCCCAGGTCGCAACTGGAGCTCCGCTCGCCTCCAAAGGCTGACAGGAATGGTCATTGGGCGCGCTTCAAGTACAGCCAGTCACGCCCGAGCCGTACAGCTAGGCCATCACCACCCAAGCGAAGGGCAACAGCGCGGCTTTCTCCTACGGCGCCGTTGCGATGAGGCCGAAGGGCCAGGCGAGAGGCGACGGCGCCGGGCAGGAAGGACCATGGGTAAAAAGGGCCAAGACAACACCAGCCATCAGAGCTTGAAGCGTTGTGCTCGAGCTGTGGAAAGGCTCTTGTCTTGGTGTTCAATAACCTGATGGGGGGAGCGGATGGCATAGTCACTTCACTATAGGGTGCGAATGTAAAGTCTCAATAAAGCTCGTCATCCCCTTCCACTAACCTTTTCAGACAGGAGGCCAAGGGCAAAGCAGATGATGGTAGGTAAGGCTTGTGGGGCTAAGGGACTCTCTGGAATTAAACCATCCCGTAACAGGTACGGTAGGTCCCCAGGGAATCGTGGTCACGTTACAAAGCCCTTCAGGCCCCCACAAGATCGCCCTCGGCGCTTAGGCCTAGGCGGCTCATAGGGTGGAGGCGCTACCTTGAAGCAGAGCAATTCTTTGACAGACCAGCAGTGGTTGGTCAGGCCTACCGCCATTGCCGGGGTGCGCTTGACCCAGCGGTGACGATGTGTGTACCCGCTGTGCAGGGCACTTTCAAGGTAGAGCTTCAGACGCAGACTCTACCCGCTACGCCGGGCACTTTGGTGGGGTGTGCAGAAGTTGTAGAGGCAGCCGACCAGGTGCATGCTTTGTTCAAGCAGCTCCGGGGTGCGCACCAGAGCGCGAAGGTGCCCTGCTTTAGCGGGTACTGCGCCTTGCCAGGCAGGCCAGGCGCTGCCGGAAGGTGGCGTTGAGCCGCTCGATGTAGGCGGTCACTTCGTGGTGCTGCGCGAAGTTGATACACCCGCCCCCTTGACTCTCACGTAGTACGCGCCCGACCATCTCCTCACTGCCTTGAGTGATGCGGCGCTCGACAGCGAGAACACCCTCTACGCGCCTCTTGATGACCTGCACGATAGCAATGTAGTACCCGCACTAGCGGGGGCCTAGTGGCCCTACACTGTGCTCCCGAACGCCTGAGCCACTCGCAAACGGTGCGTTCGTCAAAACCAAAGGCGGCGACCACAGCCTGGACGGGGCAGCCGTGAGCTAACAGTGTCACCACCAGCACGACCAGGTCGGTTCTCTTCTTGAGGCCGTTCGCCCAGCTCGACTGGGTAGTAAAAGGGTGTTCCCTTGGTCTCGCTGAAGGTCTTGCCGCAACTCTTGCAGAGGTAGCGCCTTTCCTTCTTGCTGTGGACATTGATGTTGCTTGCGCCTACCTTGCCTCTAGCTTTTTCGCGTAGCTCCCCGCAGGGACAGTCGGGGTTGGGGCAGAATTGTTC
>JALZLY010000138.1 GCA_030858465.1 Deinococcota bacterium | reverse complement strand
GGGCGGCGTAGAGGCCGCCGGGGCCGCCGCCGACGATGGTGACCTTCACGACGTTTCTCCCGACAAATAGCGGCTCATCCCCGTGCGGAGCCCCTCGGGTAGCGGCAGGCTGTGAATGGCGTTCTTGCCGCGGTTCGAGGCGTAGACGAGCGTGCTCTTCGCCGTGAAGCGCTCCTCGCCCGCGCAGGAGCCGGTGTAGGCGAGGGCGAAGGAGCTTTCGCCCAGCCTCGCCACCGTCATCTCCACGGTGAGCGCGTCGCCCAGGAAACTGGGGCGCGCGAACGTCGCCTCGAGCGCCACCGTGGGCACGCCCACGTCCCGCTCGCCGAAGGCCGCGAAGGGGGCGCCGAGTTCGGCTAAAAAGTCCTCGAGCACGTCGTTCATCATCTCGAAGTAGCGCGGGTAGAAGACGATGCCGGCGGGGTCGCAGTGGCGAAAGCGCACCGTGAAGTGGCGGCGGAAGGTCACGGCGCGTCCTCCGCCGCCCGCTCGCGCAGCCTGAAGCGCTGCACCTTGCCCGTCTGGGTGCGGGGCAGGCTGTCCACGAACGCTATGGCGCGCGGGTACTTGTAGGGCGCGACGGTGGCCTTGACATGCTCCTGAAGCCTTTTGACGAGCGCGTCACTCCCGGCCCGGCCGTCTTTTAAGACGCCGTCTTTTAGGACCACGTAGGCCTTGGGGATCTGACCGCGGATAGGGTCGGGCGCGCCGACCACCGCGCACTCGCTCACCGCCGGATGGGTGAGCAGCGCGTCCTCGACCTCCGGCCCGGAGATGTTGTAGCCCGCCGAGACGATCATGTCGTCGGCGCGCGACCGGTAGTGAAAGTAGCCGTCCTCGTCCCGCTCGTAGAGGTCGCCGGTCAGGTTCCAGCCGCCTTGCACGTAAGCGAGCTGCCGCTCGTCGGCGAGGTAGCGGCAGCCCGTGGGGCCGCGCACCGCCAGCCTGCCGACCTGTCCCGGCGAGAGTTCGCGGCCCTCGTCGTCCACCACCTTGGCCTCGTAGCCGGGCACCGGCTTGCCGGTGGCGCCGGGACGGATGTCGCCTTCTGCAGCGGAGATGAAGATGTGCAGCATCTCGGTGGCGCCGATGCCGTCGATGAGCTTCAGGCCGGTCTCGTTAAACCAGGCGTCCCAGGTCGCCTTGGGCAGCGTCTCGCCCGCCGAGACGCACTTTTTGAGGCTCGAGAGGTCGCAGCCTGAGTCGAGCATCATCCGGTAGGCGGTCGGCGAGGTGAAAGAGACCGTCGCCCCGGACCTCTCGATGGCCGCGGCCAGCTTGGGCGGCGAGGGCTTCTCGAGCAGGTAGGAGCTGGCGCCGACGCGCATGGGGAAGAGCACCAGCCCGCCCAGGCCGAAGGTAAAGGCGATCGGCGGCGAGCCGATGAAGAGGTCGTCCGGCTCGGGCCTCAGCACCTCCCTGGAGAAGGTGTCGCAGATGGCCAAGACGTCGCGGTGAAAATGGACCGTGCCCTTGGGCGAGCCGGTGGTGCCGGAGGTGAAGGCGATGAGGCAGACGTCGTCCGCGGCGGTCTCCACCGCCTCGAAGTCCGGCGGCTGCTTCGCCATCAGGCTTTCCAAGTCGCCGCCGTAAAAGTAGTGGACGCGCCCCAGGGTGTCGCTCCCCGCCGCGGCGCGCTCCACCTCGTCCCTCAGCGAGGCGTCGCAGAGGGCCAGGCGGACCTTGGCTTTGTCTGCTATCGTCCTCAGTTCCTTGGCCCGCAAGAGCGGCATCGCCGCCACCGCGACGCCGCCCGCCTTGACGACACCGAACCATGACGCCACCATCATCGGGTTGTTGGGCGCGGCCAAGAGCACACGCTCGCCCGGCACCATGCCGAGGTCGCGCACCAGGACGCGGGCGACCCGGTTGGCGTTCTCCTGAAGCTCGCGGTAGCTCCAGTCGCCCCGCTCGCTCCGCAAGCAGGGTCCGTCGGCGAAACCCGCCGCGACCTGAGCGTCGAGGAGTTCCGCCGCGCAGTTCATCCGCTCGGGGTAGCCCAGCCTGTCCAAGTTGATGAAGTCGGGCCACTGCGCCCTGGGCGGCAGGTTGTCCCGCGCGAAAAGGTCCTGGTGGGCAGTATAGGAGTGGGCAGTATAGGAGTGGGCAGTATAGGGGTGGTCGGGGTGGTCGGTGCCGCTCATGCTCCCTCCTCGAAGGCCCTCAAAACCTGCCTGGCGATGACCTGTCCCTGCACTTCCGAGGCGCCCTCGTAGATCCTGAGGGCGCGGATTTCCCGGTACAGCCTCTCGACCATCTCGCCGCGCCTCACGCCGCGCCCGCCGTGGAGCTGCACCGCAGCGTCGATGACGCGCTGCGCCGCCTCGGTGGCGTGGAGCTTGGCCATCGCCGCCTCGCGCGTCACCCGCTCGGCCACGCAGTCCCTGGTCCAGGCGGCGCGGTAGACGAGCAGGGCGCTGGTATCGACCTCGAGCGCCATCTCCGCCAGCCTGGCTCGGGTGAGCTGCATGTCGGCGAGCGGCGCGCCGAAGAGTTCTCGCCGGGTGGTGTGCGCCAGCGCCTCCTCGAGCGCGCGCCTCGCGAAGCCCAAGGCCGCCGCGCCGACGGTCGAGCGAAAGACGTCCAAGGTCGCCATCGCCACCCCGAAGCCCGCGCCTGCCGCGCCGACGAGGTTCGCCGCCGGCACCCGGCAACCCGCGAAGCGCAGCCGCGCCAGGGGGTGCGGGGCGATGACCTCGATGCGTTCGGCGATCTCGAGCCCCGGCGTCTCGGCGTCCACGACAAAGGCGGAGAGTCCCTTTGCCCCCGGCCTCTCGCCGGTGCGGGCGAAGACGAGGTAGAAATCGGCGACGCCGCCGTTCGAAATCCAGGTCTTCTCGCCGTTCAGGAGGTAATGGTCGCCATCAAGAACGGCGCTCATGGCGAGGCTGGCCACGTCCGAGCCCGCCTCCGGTTCGGAGAGGGCGAAGGCGGCTACCTTCTCCCCCCTCGCCACCGCCGGGAGGTAGCGCCCTTTCTGCTCCTTTGTCCCGAAGAGCGTTATAGGCCCCGAGCCGAGCCCCTGCATCGCAAAGGCGAAGTCGGCCAGGCCGTCTTGGGAGGCAAGCGCCTCGCGCGTCAGGCAGAGCGTCCGCACGTCGAGGCGGCCCTCATACGAGACGCTGGTCTCGAGCCAGCCCCCGCGCGCCAGCTCCCCCACCCAGCGCCGGCAGAGGGCGTCTACATCGTCGCCGTGTGGGTCGCCGTGTGGGTCGCCGGGTGGCATGCGCCTCGCGGCGTCCTTGGCCCAGGCGCGGATCTTAAGCGCGTGCGCCTTGTGCGCGGGCGTGAGAAAAGGCCAGTCGAGGTAGGAGCTGTCCACTAGTCCCCCCTGAAGACGGGCGTTTCCCTGGCGACGAAGGCTTGGTAGGCGCGGCGGAAGTCCTCGGTCTGCATGCACAGCGCCTGCGCCTGCGCCTCGGCCTCGAGGGCCTGCTCGAGGCCCATCGTCCACTCCTGGTTGAGCATCGTCTTGGTCATGCCGTGGGCGAAGGTCGGGCCGGCAGCGAGGCGGCGCATCAGCTCGTTGGCCTCGGCCAGCAGCTCTCCCGCAGGAACGAGGCGGTTGAAGAAGCCCCAGCGTTCGCCCTCCTCGGCGCTCATGCCGCGGCCGCTGAAGAGGAGCTCCGCGGCGCGGCCCTGGCCGATTAGCCTGGGCAGCATCGCGCAGGCGCCCATGTCGCAGCCCGCCAGGCCCACCCGCGCGAACAGAAAGGCGACCCTGGCCTCCGGGGTGCCGAGGCGCAGGTCGCCGGCCATGGCAACCGCCGCGCCCGCGCCGACGCAGACGCCGTCCACGGCCGCCAGGACGGGCTGCGGACAGGCGCGAATGGCCTTGACCAGGTCGCCCGTCATGCGGGTGAAGGCCAAGAGGTCCTTCATGCTCGCGCTGGTCAGCGGCCCGATGATGTCGTGCACGTCGCCGCCGGAAGAGAAGTTGCCGCCCGCGCCGGTGAGGATGACGCCCCGCACGTCCTCGGCGTAGACCAGCTTGCGAAAGAGGTCGCGCAGCTCGGCGTAGGAGGCAAAGGTGAGCGGGTTCTTGCGCTCGGGCCGGTCGAGGGTGACGGTGGCGACGCCGTCCTCGAGCCTCCAGAGAAAGTGCTCGGCCCGGTAGTCCGCCAGGGGGAGGGAAGTGAGCTTCATTGCTGTGCCTCGACCTTTCAAAAGGATGCCGCATGGGCAGGTTGTGGACCGTGCTTTCGCTGACGTGGGAGCCAGAGCAGCTCAGGCGCTGCGCTCGAGCTCGGCTCTCGAAAGCCACACCGCCTCGGGCTCCACCTCGGGCGCGGGCGCCGGGCCGGTGTCGGGCCAGCCCTCGGACTCCTTGGTCTGGAGCGGCACGACCTCCATGTCCTGGCTGACGGTGAGCTGACAGGACAGCCGCACCTGGCCGAGCAGGCCCCGTTCGGAGAGCTTCTCGTACTCGGCGCGGGTCATCTCGGCGGGCTCGCCGGAGACGAATTCGACGCGGCAGGTGGTGCAGCGCGCCTTGCCGCCGCAGCGGTGGCCGATCGCCACGCCCATCTCTTCGGTGGCCAAGACCAGGCGCGTGTCCTCGCTGAAGTCGGTGGTGCGGCCGTTGACGGTGAGCTTCGGCATGGTTCCTCCTCTTGAATGCTTGCAGCTTAGCGCGAAACGGCGGCGGCGCAAACGGGGCGGGCTTACGCTCTCAGGTCTGCTGGGGGGTGTGAGGCGCCTGTCTCCTCGCGGCCAAGGCCACCCCGATGATGCCCGCGTCGTTTTGGAGCTGCGCCGGGACCACCGGCGCCTTTACGCTCAGGAGCGGCAGGAACTTGTCGTGCCTCTTGCTGACCCCGCCGCCGAGGATGAAGAGGTCGGGCGAGAAGAGAAAGTCGAGGTGCTTCAAATAGCGATCCACCCGCGCCGCCCAGTGCTTCCAGGAGAGGTCCTCGCGCTTGCGCGCCGCGTTCGAGGTGGTGGGCTCGACCTCGCGGCCGGCGAGCTCGAGGTGGCCGAGTTCGGTGTTGGGCAGGAGCCGGCCGTCCAAAAAGACCGCGCTGCCGATGCCGGTGCCGAAGGTCAAGACGAAGACCACCCCGCGCTTGTCCCGGCCCGCGCCGCAAGTCATCTCGGCGAGGCCGGCGGCGTCGGCGTCGTTCATCACCAGGACCGGGCGGCCCGTGACCCTCTCGAAGAGCGCCCTTGCATTCAGGCCGATCCAGCCCTTGTCCACGTTGGCGGCCGAGAGGGTGACGCCGTTCTTGACGATGGCGGGAAAGGTGCAGCCGATGGGGCCCTGCCAGGCGAACTCCCTCGCCATCTTGGCGACCACCGCGGCGACGGCCTCGGGGGTCGCGGGCTGCGGCGTGTCGATGCGCAGCCGCTCGGTCTTGAACTCGCCCCTGACGACATCGACCAATGCCGCCTTGATGCCCGACCCACCGATGTCGATGCCCAAAATTTCGCGGTCATGCTCTGGCACGTTATGCTCCGACACAAGGCATTATAACGCAAAAACCCTCGAACGGCGCGGTGCCGGGGCGTGTCCTACGGTGAGCGGAGGCACGGTTGGGGATAATGAGCCCATGATCAAGCTCACCGAACGACAAAGGGTGCCCGCCCTCGGCCTGGGCACCTGGCGGCTTTGCGGCTAAGACTGCCGCGAAGCCGCCCGCGACGCGCTCACGCTCGGTTACCGGCACATCGACACCGCGCAGGGCTACGACAACGAGGCTGAGGTCGGCCAGGGCATCCTGGACGCGGACGTGGTGCGCGAGGAGATCCCCATTCCCCGAACAGGCTTACAAGATCATGGGCTTAGGGAATCAGGCTGTACTCCTCGGGCTCGCCGGTCGCGCGAAAGAGTGCCGTGGAACGGCCGCCCAGGCGAAAGATCGAGACCATGACGATCACTCGGTAGCGCCTGGCGTGGTCCTTGGCGACGCCCTCGAAGCGGACGGGCTTGCGCGCTTCGGCCATCATTCTGAGCTTGTCGCCGTCGCCCTCGAAGAGGCCAAAGATGAGCTTTTCGCCGCTGGGCTGGTTGCGGTATTCCGCCGTGCCCCTGCCCTCCAAGTCCCCCAAGCGCGCCTCGTCCACGGCCCAGTCTAACCGGATTGACAGGATTGCGCGGTCAAAGGGCGTTCGCTACGGAGTTTGGTGAGCCCCCGTGACACTTTCTTGGAGCCATTCCGATTTATAATCAGCTCAGTGGAACGACTGGCGCTTATCGGAGTATCACACCGCCGGGGGGGCGCAGCGGCCCTCGAGGCCTGGCAGCGGGACCTGGGCGCCCACGCGCCGAGCGACCTGCTCGCACGCGGTTTCGCCGAGGCGGTGACGCTCAGCACCTGCAACCGCTTCGACCTGGTGGTGGTCCTGCCCGCCGGCATGCCGGTGGACGAGGCCCGGCACCGCCTCAGCCCGGCGGAGATGGACTGGGTGAGGCCTTATGCCTATCTGGGCGAGGCGGCCCTGGAGCACATCATCCGGGTGGCGGCCTCGCTCGAGTCCCTAAACCCCGGCGAGGACCAGATAGTGGCGCAGGTGCGCGAGGCCTTTGCGCTGGCGCAGGCCGTCGGGAGCACCGGGCCGGTGACCTCCTTTGCCTTCAGCACCGCCCTGCGCATCGCCAAGCGGGTGCGGCGGCAGGTCGCCCTGGCGCCCATGAACACCTCGCTCTTCAGCCTGGCCAGACCCGAGCTCGAGCGCCATCTGCCCGAGGGCAGGGCCAGGGTGGCGGTGGTGGGCGCGGGCGAGATGGGCGCGCTCGCCGCCAAGGCGCTGGCCTGCCGCCCGGCGACGGAGCTCGTTATCGTCAACAGGCGTGCCGAGCGGGCGGAGCAGCTCGCCCGGCACCTGGGCGTCAAGGGCCTCGCCCTAAGCGACTTTTTGGCGGCGCCGCCCGAGCTCGACGCGCTCATCTGCGCGACGCCCGTCAAGGATCTCATCGACGAGAGGGTCCTGGCGAGGCTGCCGGAGCTCAAGATCGCTGTCGACCTGGGCGTCCCCCGCAACGTCGAGGCCGAGGCGGCCAGCGCGCGCGGACTGCTTGTGCTCGACGTGGACAGCCTGCAAGACGTCGGCCAGAGGCGCCGCCAGGCGCTGACCGCGAAGCTGGCCGAGGCCGAGGCAATCATCCAGCACGACCTGGAGGCGGCCATGCTCGAGTGGACCGAGCGGCAGCTCGGCCCCTCGATCAAGCGGCTGCGCGAGCTCTACCTGGCGACTATCTTAGCCACCGTCGGCGACAGCCTGGCCGAGGACGAGGCGGCGAGGCTGGCGCACAAGTTCGCCCGCGTGCCGATCAAGGGCCTGCGCGCCGTGGCGCGCGAGCACGGCCTCGAGGCGGCGCGCACCTTTCTCGACGAAACCGGGCTTTGGGAAACCGGGCTGTGGGAAACCGGGCTTTGGACCAAGGCTTGAAAGCCGAGCTTGGAGCAGCCGTGGGCATGACCCTTCGGCCTTTGGGAGTGTGTTGTGCCTAGAGTAAAGGTGTCTAGAGTAAAAATCGCCACGCGCGGCAGCGACCTGGCGCTGTGGCAGGCCAACTGGGTCAAGGGCCGGCTTGAGGCTTCGGGCGCGGCCGTAGAACTCGTTATCGTCGAGACGCAGGGTGACCTCGAGCAGGTCGCCTTCAGCCGGATGACGGGCCAGGGCTTCTTTACCAAGGCGGTGCAGGACGCGGTCCTGGAGGGTCGCGCCGACCTGGCGGTGCATTCGCTCAAGGACCTGCCGAGCGAGAGCGCGCCGGGGGCGCGCATCGCCGCCGTGACCGCGCGCGAGGACCCCCGCGACCTGCTCCTGGTCAGGCCGGAGGTTTGGGACGCCCACGGCGCCCTGCTGCCGCTCTCC
>JALZLY010000137.1 GCA_030858465.1 Deinococcota bacterium | reverse complement strand
CCTACCTAGCTGAGCACGAAGCACCCGATCTGCGCGCCCGCTACGCGGGGGCCTTAAAGGATCCTGTGGTCGGCTTCGCCGAGGCGCGCCGCGCGGCCTCCCAGGACGAAACCCCGCTGTCTCTCTTTCAGCTCGGCCGCCTCCACCCCGATCCCCTCCAAGGCATTACCCTCCTGCGCAGGAGCGTGCAGGTCGCCGAGCAGCGCGGCAGACCCTACGAGGTCGCGCGAAACGCCTCAGCCCTCAGCGAGTGCCTGATCTTTAGCGGCCACTACCAGGAGGCCGCCACCTGGACGGAGTGGGCGCTGCGCTTTTTCGACGGCCACGACCTCAAGGACGGTTACCGGCGTCTCCTGCTCGTCAACAACGGCGCCTTCGCGCGCTTGATGATCGGCCGGACCGCCGGGCTCATTGACGAACTCACCACCTTGAAAGGGCACCTCGAGGCCGCCGCCCCGCACCTCGCCATCCTGATCCGCTCGACCCTGGCGGACCTGCACCTCGTCGAGGGCAACCTGGACGAAGCCGAGCGGCTGGCCGAGGCGAACATCGGGAAGAGTGCCAGAGTTCACGTCGGCCTTTTCATGGTGCCCTTCGTGCGCATTCTCCTCGAGAAGGGCGACGTGGCGAGCGCCCTGAACGAGAGCCGGCGCGCGCTCGAGCTCACCGCCGGAGAGAGCGACATCCATCACCTTCCGGCCCTGCTGGCGTCGGGAATGGCCAAGGCGTTTCACGATCCGCCTGCGGCGCGCGCACCCCTCGACAGGGTCCTTGAGGCTACCAATCTGTTCGCCCATCACCGCGCCGCCGCCGCCGTTCACCGCCTCATGCTGAACCAGCGGCTAGGAGAGCACACCTGGAATGATGGCATATCCGCCGAGGTGCAAGAGCTCCTGGCCAACCTGTCGAGAACGGGTCTCAGGCTCCTCGGCGGCCCCGAACCGGCCTTTGCGGGCGTCTGGGCGCGGCTGCTCGCCCAGAGCGAACCGCTCGACATCCGCGTGCTCGGCAGCGCCCAAGTCCGCTACGAGGGCAACCTGCTCGGGCTCTCCGAGCGCGTCCTCGAGGTGCTGGTGCTCCTGGCGCTGCACCCGGCCGGACTCCACCCCGAGGTGCTCCACCTGATGCTCTACGGCGAGCGCGACGAGATCAAGCTGGTATCGCTGCGCTCGGCGGTCTCGCGCTTGCGCGGCCAGCTCCCGGTGAGCATGCACCCCTACCGCATCACCGTGCCCTTCCGCCTCGACGTGACCACGCTCGAGGACCACCTCGCGGCGGGCCGGGTTCGTGAGGCCGTAGAACTCTACCAGGGGCCGCTCCTGCCCGCTAGCGCCGCGCCGAAGATTCGGGAGCTGCGCGACTACCTCGAGGAGGGCGTGCGCAGGTCGGTCCTGGCCTCGAGCGACCCCGAAGCCCTGCTGGCCTTCGCCCGCACCTCCCCCGATGACGCCGAGGTGTGGTTTGCCGTCAAGGAGGCGCTGCCCGAGCGCGATCCCCGGTTGCCGCTGGTGCGGGCGAGGCTCGAGCGGCTCGAGCGGGAGTACGAGAACGACGAGTTTCCCTAGTAGTCCATACTCCTTTAGATGACACCGCTGTCCTTGAGCTCCTGGTACTCGTCCCCACCGAGGCCCAGCAAGCCCAAGAAGACCTCGTCGTTGTGCTCGCCCAAGCCGGGGCCGGTCCAGGCGATCCGTCCCGGCGTCTCGCTCAGCTTGGGCACGACGCCCGGCAGGTGCAGGTCGCCCAAGGCCTCGTCCTGCACTCTTATGATCATGTCTCTGGCCTGGTAGTGAAGGTCGTTGACGATGTCTTCGACGGAAAAGATGCCACCGGCTGGAACGCCGGCCTCGGCCAGCAGAGCCGAGAGTTCGGTCATGCTCTGCGCCTTCGTCCACGCGGCGATGAGCTCGTCGAGCTCGGTCTGATGCTCGCCTCGAGCGTCGTGGGTCTTGTACCTGGGGTCGTCCGCCAGCTCAGCACGCCCCATCGCCCCGGCCAGCCGGCGCCAGACGTTGTCGGCGTTGCCGCCGATGGCGATCCACTTGCCGTCTTTGGTCGGGTAGAGATTCGAGGGCGCCACGCCCGGCACGATGTTGCCCGTTCGCTCCCTGACCGCGCCGACCTTCATGTACTCGCTGAGGGAGCTCTCCATCAGCGCAAAAACAGCTTCGTAGAGGGCCACGTCGATGACCTGCCCGCGCCGCTCGGGGCTGCGGTCGCGCTGGTAGACGGCCATCAGGGCGCCGATCACGCCGAACATGGCGGCCACCGAGTCGCCCAGGCTGATGCCGGTCCGCACGGGCGGCCGGTCCGGATAGCCGGTCACGTAGCGGACGCCGCCCATCGCCTCGCCGACGCTGCCGAAGCCCGCCCGGTCCTTGTAGGGGCCGGTCTGGCCGAAACCCGAGATGCGCACCATGATGACGGCCGGGTTGACGGTACGCAGCGCCTCGTAGCCGAGACCCCAGCCCTCCATGGTGCCCGGCCTGAAGTTCTCGATGAGGATGTCCGCGTCCCTGACGAGCGCCATAACGAGTGCCTGACCTTCAGCCGAAGCCAGATTCAGGGTGATGCACTTCTTGTTGCGCGACTGCACGGGCCACCACAGCGACCTGCCTTGGTGCTTCGCCGGCCCCCAGCCGCGCATGGGATCGCCCTTGCCGGGAGGTTCTACCTTGATCACCTCGGCGCCGAAGTCGGCCAGCAGCCGGCCGCAGAAGGGGCCGGCGATAAAGGAGCCCAGCTCGAGCACGCGCATGCCCGCCAGGGGCGTGTCGGGCTTAGCGCTCACCCGTTCCCACCTCGCCGGTTTCACCAAGGTCAGCGTCGCGGGACGTCGGCGACGTTCCTGCCCTCATCAGGTAGCCGGGCAGAGGGTAGCCCAGCAGCGCCTCGAGCCCCTTGGCGGTCCTGATGAGCTTATCCACCTCGATGCCGGTCTCGATGCCCATCTCGTGGAACATGTGAACGAGGTCCTCGGTGCAGACGTTGCCGGTCGCCCCCGGCGAAAACGGGCAACCGCCGATGCCTCCGACCGCCGCGTCGAAGGAGCGGATGCCCGCCTGGTAGCCCGCGAGGATGTTGGCCAGACCCATGCCGCGCGTGTTGTGAAGGTGCAGTCCGAAATGGTGCCGCGGGAAGCGCTCCTTCACCGCCTTCACATAGTCGTGGACTTGTCTCGGGTTGGCCATGCCGGTGGTGTCGGACAAGACGAACGAGGCGAGCGCGCCGCCGCTTGGGGCGCCGCTCAGGGCGCTGATCACGTCGATGACCTTCCGCACCGGAATGACCCCCTCGAAGACGCACACGAACGAGGTGGCCAGGCCGACATTGACCCTCTTGCCGGCCGGCTCGAGCAGGTTCACGATCTCGCCGATCTGCGCGACCGACTCGCGGACGCTTCTGCGGACGTTGCTGCGGTTGTGCGTCTCGCTGACGGAGACGACCACCGTCACTTCATCGACCTCGCTCCGCAAGGCCAACTCGGCGCCCCTCAGGTTGGGGACCAAGACGGTGACGGCGGCGCCTTTGGGCCTGTCGATGCCCGCCAGGACTTCGTCGGCGTCGCTGAGCTGGGGCACCGCTTTGGGGGAGACAAAGGAGGTGGCCTCGATCCGCCTGACGCCGGAAGCCAGGACGGCGTTGATGACTCCGATCTTCTCCTCGGTGGGAATCCAGGCCTTCTCCATCTGGAAGCCGTCACGCGCGGTGACGTCCATGATGCTCACGCTTTCAGTAGGCAAGCGCATGCGTTTCTCCTCTTATGGGTATTGGGTATAGAGTCTCCGCTCACATCAGCCCCGGTAGGGCGGTCACGAGCTGGGGGAAGATCACCAGGATCACCAGCAGGACGAGGATGGGAATCAGGTAAGGCGTGACGCCCCGCACCAGGTCCGCAAAGGCGATGTTCGCCACCCGGGTGATGGCGAAGAGCACCATGCCGAAGGGCGGGGTGATCTCGCCCATCATCAGCGTGATGATCATGATGATGCCGAAGTGGAGCGGGTCGCCGCC
>JALZLY010000136.1 GCA_030858465.1 Deinococcota bacterium | reverse complement strand
GCCTCAACCAGCAATTCGAAGTGAGCATACTATGAGAGCTTCTAGGAGCGCTGTTTTCACTACCTGATGTATATTCTCTCTTCAAGTGTCAGGTAGCGCACTAAGCGAGGCGTTCGTAGAGTTCGGTGTTCTTGTCGAGTACATAGCGGGCCGCTTCCAGAAAAGCCTCGTCGAGGCGTGCCATTTTCTCCTCAAGGCTCACTTTGACCAGTTCCTCGGGGCTCAGGCCAAGTCTGCGCGCCGTTTCCTCAAGTTTGCTGGCCGTGTCATCGGAAAGCGTGACCTCGAGTGTTCTCATCATGACTCGAGTCTACTCCTTCTCCTATACCCACCTCCTCCTATACCCACCTCAAACCTTTAACCCGCAAACCTTTAACTCGTCGCCTTGTGGGTGAGCATTGTCTTCACCTCGTCCACCGAAAGTCGAGAAGCTCGAAACAGCGCATGGTGATGTTTTCGCCCATTTCTCCGGCTGCCACGGCGAAGCTTGCTGCGCGCAACTCGTCGTGCAGCTCGGCGTGGCCGAGGTGCACCTGACGCAGGTCGGGCCGCGCGGGGGTGCTTGACCGTCTTGCCGCTGTGCGCGTCACCCTCGACGCGGCCATCGCTCACGAACGAGGAGAATTTCGGCCCCTTAAGGCGAGATGATGGTCGGTGGACCAGACGCGCCCGATCCGGTGCTGCTCGGTCGTACACCACCGCGTCGATGGCGGAACTGTCATGCCGCTCTTTCAGGCACGAGGTGAATTTCGAGGCGGCAACCGACGGCTTCAGCGTACTTCCGCAAAGTTTCAACCGAAGGCGAATGCTTGCCTGTTGTAAGCGAAGCCTCCAAACGAGTCACAGCAGGAGCCTTCGTGCCCATGCGCTTAGCCACATCTGCCTGGCTTAAGCCTGCTTCTTTGCGAGCTTTCAACATCTCCCTGACCAGGGTAAATTCAGGCTCGAGCGCTTCATATTCACTCCTAACGTTGGTGTTTTGCAAAGCGAGTTTTTTAAGTTCGGCGTGCGTCATTTTTAACCTCCTTCAGTCTTTGCCTTGCGATATCCAACGCTTTCTTCGGCACCTTCTGAGACTTTTTGGTAAACACATGAAGCATCACGATACGTTCTTCGACAACCGTGCAGTAGAAGACTCGAGCAATACCCTCCTCGCTCTTGAGCCGCAACTCGAAAAGCCCGTCGCGCATGGACCGCGTGTGTGGCATGCCTAAATTTGGGCCGAACTCGAGCATCAGGTCGGTGAGGCGCACGTAGCGGGCGAGTATGCCAGCAGGTAACTGTAAGACGGCTTTTTCAATACGCGCGCTGTAGTATTCGATACTCCAAGCCACAATGGGATGATAACATATTCGTTAATTGCCGCCTCTTTTAACCTTGCCTAAGCCGAAAACCTACCGGGTCAGGTCACACGCAGGGTATGGTCGGCGAGGCACTGGCTCAGACCGGCTCGAGTGCTCGGCGCGGTTCCGGTGGCAGCAGGGCGCGGACTGGGTCGCCAGGCCGCACCTCGCCGCTGGCTAGCACGACGCCCATGACGCCGGCCTTGCGGACAATCTTGCCGTCTTCGCCGCGCCCCAAGACTGCCGCCATCAGGCCGGACTGGAAGTGGTCGAGCTGAGCGCAAGGATTGCGCGGGCCGGTTAGCTCGACCACCGCCGCGCCGCCCAGGTGCAACCGCGCGCCGGTCGGCAACTCGAGCAGAGCGACGCTGCGCGTGGTGATGTTCTCGCCCATCTCTCCGGCCACTACGGCGAAGCCGGCAGCCCGCAGTTCGTCGTGCAGTTCGGCGTGGATGAGGTGCACCTGGCGCAAGTTGGGCCGGCTGGGATCGCGTGCCACCCTCGAGCGGTGCTTGACCGTCCTGCCCAGATGCGCGTCGCCCTCGACGCCGAGCCCGGTCAGGAGCCGGATGCTGCCCTCGTTGGCCTTGCTGAAGGCGTGCGCCCTGCTGCGGCTCACCACCGTCACCACTCCGTCCACAAGTTGCGCTCCCCTATAGCCATCACGAGTCGTCCAGGCACCCAACGACCAGCGGTTGAGCGGCTGCGTTTTTCAGATGCCTGCTCCAATCGCGTGTTTGGCCGCGCCGACGCCGCAAGTGCTCATTCGTCACCGTGTCTGCTCCTCACTGTGGCGACCCAACCGGGGGCCGAAGCGGTTTTCTGCCGGAGGATGAGGTTGAGCTGTGCCGTATGGTGCTGGACGTGGCGCATGTTGTGCAGGAATGTTCCCTAATCCTTATCCTATCCCAGACGCATCTCTTCAGGCTGCCATCTGGTTTCGTTCGGTCAGCATGGTCTTTCTTGCTTGTTCAGCAGCGAGCTTCTGGGCTTGCTTCCAGGAGAGGCTGGGGTCGCGTTAACGAGGTGAAGGTCCGAGCCTACGGCTCCTTTGACCTCCCCGGCACACGTTGCCGGAGCGGTGGAAGCTCCTTGTGAGGCAAGGGGGCGGAAACTAGAAGGGCAATCTGCGCCTGATGGCTTCACTTGACCCCTTTATTTGGAATTGCCGTATCATCAGAGGCCACTTGTCACGGCTTGGTTTTTGGAGTAAGGTGTAGCCAAGTCGAGATTTCAAGCTGCACCGTTCATTACCCTTTGCTGCATAGCGCAACTTGTTGGAGTTGAGAAATCCTCAGCGAAAAGGGGCAAGGTATGAAACGGTCCTCTCTATCGAAAACGACGATCTTGGCAATGGCAACGGTGATGACGTTGTTGACGCTTATCGGTTGTCAGCAATCAAACGTATCCGATGGGACACCGGAGCCGATGGCCAGCCGGGGAGACGACTCCGTCGCCGACCCGGCGGCCTTCGGTAAGCACGATGACGGGCTCACGGTCGAGAGCAGGATGCGCGCTTACGTCACAGCTTGCCCGAGAAACTTGGACGAGTCCGCGCTGTCCTACACCGTGTCGAGCTATTTTAATGATGCCGTTCACATCTGGCGGGAATATCCGATCGGCAGCACCGGCAAGGCTTGTATCGTCCAGGAAGAGCCTAGGGCGGGCGTTCTCACCGAAGATGAGGCCATCGCGCTTCTCGTGGCCTCGAACACGAAGCCAGAGCCCCAACCGCTCGACAGGTACGAGGTTGTGGATCCTTCTGATCCGAGTCTTCACCTTCCACCCATCCCGGAGCCCGAAATAAGAGATTCCCTTGATAGACCTGCAAAGTCCCCTGCAGATGACTTGCAGTACGATCCCAACGAACCCGACCCACTTGATGAGGGACCAGATTCTGGCAGCTTTAATAGCCTCTTAAAAGATTTACGCTTATTAGCAGGTCAACCGGGGCTAGAAGGGCAGTGGCGGTACACGCGTATGGAGATCTCCGCCCATATCCCATATACAATGGCGGCTCACGTTTGGTGGCTCAAAACAAACCTCTGATCGAGCAGGCCAGATCAACAAGTTGTAGTTGATGGGCGTTCAGCGTTTCTAAGGTCGTTGGGCGCCTCCAGGTTATGAGTCAGTGCGCGGGTGACCCAGGGCGTACCCGCGTCAGACCGTTCGCGTCGCGCGGACCCACCAGCGCGGGTAGTGTGTGGCAAGTTCGGCCGCGGCGCGTGCCGCATGGGCGGCGTCCTCCGCCAGCGCGAAACAGGTCGCGCCCGAACCCGACATCGACATCAGCGCGCCGCGCAGTCCCGCCGTCTCTAGCGCCGTCAAGACCTCGAGCAGGACCGGCACGCGCGCTAGGGGGCCCGGTTGGAGGCTGTTGCGGTAGCGCGGGGCGCTCGCGAGCGAGGCGGTGAGCGAGGCTAACTCGAGAGCGCTCTCGTCGCGCATCGTCGGGGGTTTGCGCAGGTGGCCGTAGGCCGAAAAGGTGCGCGCGCCCCGCGGGCAGCTCGCCGCCGCGGAAGTGGCGGGTCGTGGTCCGGCAGTGTCTGGTCGCCTGCTCGAGCGGCCAGGAATTCGTACTGCTGCGCTAGTCGTTCCAGCCGTTCGCTTGCCATGCTCGACCTCCCGAGTTCGTCTCTCCAGAGCCTAGCAGGCGCTTCCGGCGGGTGCCGCGAAGGACGTCCTGGTGTTGCGGGCGGACATCGTGAGAGGGTAGGAAGCCTCAACCCTTGCCGCTCTTGCGCGACTGCTCGAGCGCGTCCCACTGCTCCTCTGTAATCTCGTCCAAGATATTGAACTCGCCGGCGTTCCAGGCGCTCTCGCCGCCGTCGATGGTGATCAGGTCGCCGCTGATGTAGCCCGCGTAGTCCGAGAGGAGGTAGGCGGCCAGATTGGCGAGTTCCTGGTGTTCGCCGACGCGGCCCAAGGGCACGCGCCCCTCGAACCTGCGCTGGAACTCCGGGGTGGGCATGAGCCGGCTCCAGGCGCCCTCGGTGGGAAAGGGGCCGGGCGCGATGGCGTTTAGGCGGATACCGTGCTTGCCCCACTCGGCGGCCAGCGACTTCGTCAGGCTGACGACGCCGGCCTTGGCGGCGGCCGAGGGCACCACGTAGCCCGAGCCCGTCGTGGCGTAGGTGGCGGCGATGTTGAGGACCGTGCCCCTGTGGCCGCTGGCGATCCAGCGCTTGCCGAGCTCCAAGGTGCAGTAGAAGGTGCCGTGCAAGACGATGCCCAGGACCGCGTCGACGGCGCGGTGCGAGAGGCGCTCGGTGGGGGAGACGAAGTTGCCGGCGGCGTTGTTGACGAGCGCGTCCACCTTTTCGCAGGCCTCGAAAGCGGCGTCGATCAGGGCGGCCACGGCCCCCGGGTCGCGCACGTCGGTGACGGCGGTGTGGACGCGGCGGCCGGTCGCCTCTCGCATCTCACGGGCGGCCTCGGCCAAGACCTGCGCGCGCCTTCCGGCGATCACCACCTCGGCGCCGAGCTCGAGAAAGCGCGTGCTCATCGAGCGTCCCAGACCCGTGCCTCCGCCCGTGACGATGACGGCCTTGTCCTTCAGCAGGTCCTCTTGGAACATGTCCGGCCTCCTGGGGTATCTCCTGGAGTATCATACCGGAGAGTTCGAAAAAGACCACAGGGCGCCTTTCTCGGCCCGTGCTATGGTAGGGCTCGCTTTGACCGAAACCATCTTCTTGAAAACCGCCTTGAAAACCGCCTTGAAAACCGCGCTCGGACTGGCGCTCTTCGGGCTCCTTTGGGGTCAGGCGCCGGCCCAGGCGGAGACCCAGGCGGAAGCGCACGTAGCCGTCCGCGTGCTCTTGGCCGAGCTGATCGGAGGCACCGAGGTGGCCATGCCCGAGGGTCACCGGGGGTTTCTGGACGGCCTGCTTGCCTTTGAGACCGAGTTCGCGCTCGCCTGGCCGCTCGAGGCCAGAGGCGGCTTGCTCTACATGGACGGGCTCGCCATCGGCCGGGTCCTGCGCTTGGAGGCGCTCGGCGAGCTGCCCCTCCTCTGGCGGGGCGGGCGCTACCGGGGGGGGGTGGAGCTCACCGCGGACGGCGACCTGCTGCGCGTCGTCAACATCGTGGCTCTCGAGGACTACCTGCGCGGCGTGGTGCCCGCCGAGATGCCCGCGAACTGGCCCGTAGAGGCGCTCAAGGCGCAGGCGGTGGCGGCGCGAAGCTACGTTCTGGCGGCGCGCGATCCTGAACTGGACTACGACGTCTGCGCCACGGTCCTCTGCCAGGTCTACGGTGGCGCCTCGGCCGAGCATCCGGCGACCGACCGGGCGGTGGCCCAGACGCGCGACCTGGTGCTCACCTTTGAGGGCGGGCTGGCTAAGACCTACTACCACAGCCACTCGGGCGGCTATCTGGCCTCGAGCCTGGAGGTCTGGGGCACTGCCCGGCCCTACCTGCCGGGTCACGCCGACGCGGCCAGCCCGCCGCCGCACCACGCCTGGGATTTTCGCCTCGACCCCGCGGCGATGGCGCAGGCGCTGGCGGCGCAGGGCGTCGCCCTTGGCCCGGTGCGCAGGCTCCAGGTGCTCGATATCAGCGCCTCGGGCCGCGTCACTCGAGCCAGCATCGTCGGTGACGGGGGCCAGGCGCTGTTGTGGGGCGAGGAGCTGACCAGGCTGCTGCGCTCCTGGGGGCTCAAATCCACCCGCTTCACCATGCGCTCGGAACTGGTCGCGCAAGGCGGCGGCTACGGCCACGGCGTCGGCATGAGCCAGTACGGCGCCTACAGCCTGGCCGCGGCCGGCCGGGGCTATGAGGACATCTTGCGCTTCTACTACCCCGGCACCACCTTGGAACCCTTGCGCGCGGGGCTGCTCGAGTCCCTCGAGCTGCCGCTGAAGAGGACGCAGCAGATGAGAGCAAGGTGAGATGACTCTCTATCGCCTCCTGGGCCCTGTGTTAGCGTTGGGGCGAGGTGGAGGGTGTCCGCGTACAAATCGCTCCTTGACGTGCGCCAGACCTACTTTCGCGCCATCGCGGCCGAGCACGCGCAGCGCTGGCATCTGGCCGTCCAGGGCTATCTCTACTGTTTTCAGGAGTCCTCGGCGGCGGCCGACGAGCGCGCCGTCAAGTTCTTCGCCGCCAAACTATCGCAGGCCTACGGCAAGATGGCGATGGCTGACAAAGCGGACTACTACAAGCAGCTCTGTTAGGGTGGGCCAGGCTGCTCACTACTACCCTTCTCACTACTATCCTTCTCAGGGGGGCGGGCTATACTGAGGCTGCTTATGCTCAAACCGCTCCATTTGTCGCCCTGCTCCGTGGGCGCGCTGAGCCCCGACAATCCGGCAGACCTTGGCGACCTAGGCCCTGACAACCTGTGCCCTGACAACCTCTACCCTGACAACCTCTACCCTGACAACCTGTACCCCAATACCCCGCTTATTTCAAGAGCGTCCGGCCTCACCAGGTACTGGGCGCGGAGGACAGCGTGAAAACCAACGACCTGACCCTGACGCTCGCGGGCTCCGGCGGCGACGGGGTCATCACCACCGGCGACTTTATCGCCCGGGCGGTCGCCGCCGACGGCGTCTACTGTCTGGCCCAGCAGTCCTACGGGCCGCAGATCCGCGGCGGCGAGTCGTCGATCAGGGTGCGCATGAGCAGCGAGCCCGTGGGCAGCCGCGGCGACTACGTCGACTCGCTGACGGTCTTTTCCTGGAAGGACTACCGGCGCTTTCTGGACGAGGTTAGCTTGCGGCCGGGCGCGGTGGTGCTCTTTGAAGAGTCCGACAAGGAGGACTTCTCGAGCTATCTCGCGGGCGGCGAGGGGCTGCAACTCTTCCCGGTGCCCTTCAAGCGCATCGCCCAGGAGGAGGTCGGGGTGCCGCTCACCAAGAACATGGTGGCTCTGGGCATGCTCTCGGCCGTTCACGGCTTCGACGCCGACAAGCTCAGGGCGGCCATCACCGACAAGTACGGCCGCAAGCGGCCCGAGGCCGCCGAGAAGAACCTCCAGGCCTTCGAGGCGGGCGCGGCCCATGCCCGCGAGCACATAGCGGGCGAGTTCGCCGTGCTCGACTACCTGCCCAGAGAGCGGCTGCTGTTCCTGAGCGGCGACGAGGCGCTGGCCTACGGCGCGCTCCAGGCGGGCGTCCGCTACTACGCGGGCTATCCCATCACCCCGGCCACGCCCATCCTCCACTGGCTGCAGAAGGAACTGCCCCGCTTCGGCGGCACGGTCATCCAGGCCGAGGACGAGATCAGCGCCGTCACCCAGTGTTTGGGCGCCTCCTGGTCGGGGGTCAAGAGCATGACCGCCTCGGCGGGGCCGGGCATCTCCTTGATGCTCGAGGCCCTGGGTCTCTCGGGCATGGCCGAGATTCCCGTGACCATCGTGAACGTGCAGCGCGTCGGCCCCTCGACGGGCATCCCCAGCCGCCCCGAGCAGGCCGACTTTTTGCAGGCCATGGGCGGCATGCACGGCGACCTGCCCCACGCCGTCTTCGCGCCGACCGACGTCGCGGACTGCTTTCATGTCGCCGCCCAGGCGGTCGCCTGCGGCGAGCGCTACCAGATGCCGGTCATCATCCTCTCCGACCAGTACATCGGCGAGCGCTTCGAGGCCATCGACGCCGAGCGCTTGCGCGGCGTGAGCAGCGTCGAGCGCGAGAAGCCGGTCCTGGAGGAGGGCAAGCCCTACAGGCGCTACCTCGACACCGACAGCGGCGTGAGCCCGATGGCGGTGCCCGGCCAGGAGGGCGGCCAGTACATCACCAGCGGTTTGGAGCACGACGAGTCCGGCGCGCCCACCAGCAGCGCCCTGATCCACCAGACGATGAGCGAAAAGCGCGCCCGCAAGCTTTTGGGCGTCGCCAAGGACTTCGATATCGCCTCCAGCTACGGCGACCCCGCGGCCGAGGTCGGCCTCCTCTGCTGGGGCAGCGTCCGGGGCGCGCTGCGCCAGGCCGTCGGGCGCGCCGAGGCCGAGGGCCTGAGCGTAGCGGCCTACGTGCCCCGGCTGCTCTACCCGTTGCCGCAAAGGAGCCTGGCTGAGTTCTTGAGGGGCAAGCGCAAGGTCGTCGTCCTCGAGATGAGCCTGAGCGGCCAGTACTACCACTTTTTGAGGGGCTACGCCGAGAGCCTGCCCGAGCTTTTCTTGTCCGAGCGGCGAGCCGGCGGCAACCCCTTCAGCGTCCAGGAGGTCCTGGCGCTCATTCGCGAGCACTGTAAGGTGAAAGTCGCGGCGTAAAGGTCGCCGCCTAAAGGAAAGAGGAGACTATGGCAGAAAAAGTCCTCACCGCCAAGGACTACCGCACCAGCGTGCCCAACATCTGGTGCCCCGGCTGCGGCGACTTCGGCGTTCTTAACGCCATCCACCAGGCGGTCGCCGAACTGCAGATCCCGCCGCAGGACTTAGCGGTCATCTCCGGCATCGGCTGCAGCAGCCGGCTGCCGGGCTACGTGAGCGGCTACGGTTTCAACACCATCCACGGCCGCGCCCTGCCCATCGCCACCGGGGTGCGGCTGGCGCGGCCCGACCTGAGAGTCTTGGTAGCGGGCGGTGACGGCGACGCCTACGCGATCGGCGCGGGCCACTTCGTCCACACCCTGAGGCGCAACCCCAACCTCACCTACATCGTCATGGACAACGCCGTCTACGGCCTCACCAAGGGCCAGGGCTCGCCCACGGCCAAGCTCGGCGAGCCCACCAAGTCGCAGCCCTTCGGCCACAGCGAGCGGCCCTTGAACCCGCTCGCCTGGGCCTTGTCCTTGGGCGTGACTTTTTTGGCGCAGTCCTTTTCGGCCAACACCAAGGGCCTCAAGGAGCTCATCGTCAAGGGCATGGAGCACGACGGCTTCGCGCTCCTAAACGTCAAGAGCCCCTGCGTGACCTTTCGTGGCAACCAGGAGTACAACTACTACCGCGAGCACGGCTGGAACTTTGCCGAAGACGGCCATGACCCGCACGACTTAGAGGCCGCCTGGCGTGTCGCCAAGGAAACCGAGCGCGTGCCCTTCGGCCTCATCTGGCAGGACCTGGAGAGTATGAGCCTGGACAAGCAGGTCGAGCTCGAGCGCGAAAAGTACCTCACCCGCCGCCGCTACGAACACCCCGACGAGGTGTTGGAGACCTTCTACGCCTAAGGGCGGTTCAATTTGCAATTTGGAGGATGCGCTCAGGGTGCTCGAGCTCTACGTGGGCAAGCGGCGGCTCATCGCTTAGGCTCTCATCTCGCCTTTGAGGGCGTAGGCGACGGCCTGCTCGAGCGTCATGGCACATCCTTCCGCCCAGGTCCCCGCGAAGGTCGGCTCGTCGAACTCGGCGCGCACGGCGGCGCGGTTGCGCGCGAAGTCGGCGCGGTCGGCGGTGTCGAGCCGGTGCCTGGTCCGCTCGAGCAGCGCCTCGGTCACGCCCAGAAGCCGCGCGGCGCGCACGAAATCGCTCGCGCCCGCGGACACGCCCGCCAAACCCGCGAAACAGTAGGAGAGACCGATGGTATCACCCAGTTCGTGCTTCAGGCCCAGGCTCTCCCGCAAAAAGCTCGCCGCCCGCTCGAGCTCGCCCTGGTGCTGCGCCACATAGCCGAGGTTGCCCAGGACGATGGCCGCGCCCCGCTTGTTGCCCGTCTCCCGGTGCAGTGCCAGGCTCTGCTGGTAGAGGTCCGCCGCCCTGGCCGCGTCGCCCCGGCAGCGCGCCACCTCGCCGAGGTTGTTGAGCGCGAAGGCGACGCCGCCCTTGTCCCCCGCCGCTAGGGCCAGCGCCAGGCTCTCCTGGTGGAGCGCCTCGGCGCGCCCAAAGTCACCTCCTTCCAACGCCACGCTGCCGAGGCGGACGAGCCCCTCGGCGATGTTGGGCTTGTCGCCCACCTCCCGCCACAGCTCGAGTCCCGCCGCCAGCGCGGGCGCGGCCTCTGCGGCGTTCCCCTGCAGCAGGGTGAGCCTGCCGAAGGCGGTCAGCGCCCTGGCCTGCACGTCCTTTGGTACGCCCTGCCGGAGAGCCAGCGCCGCCTCCAGCCAGCGGCAGCCCTCGCTTAAGTAGCCGCGTATCTCCCAAAACCGCCCCAGCGCCCCGGCCAGGCGCAGCGCCGTCACCTCTTCGCCCGCAGCGAGCGCCCAGCGCAGCGCCGAGCGCAGGTTTTCGTGCTCGAGCTCGAGCCGGTCGAGCGCATGGACGTCGCCGACGCTGCGGAGCTGCGGCCCGACCTCCTCCGCCAGCGCCAGGTAGTAGGCGGCGTGCCGCTGCCGGAGGCCGCTTTCCTCGCCGCTCGCCGTCAGCTTCTCCTGACTGTAGTCGTAGAGGAGGGGATGGCGGTCATAGCGCCCGGACGGGCTGCCGCGCAGCAGGGACTTGTCGACCAGGGCGGCCAGCACGGCGACGGACGCCCCCACCACCACGGCCGCGGCCCCCTTGGCGAAGCCGCCCCTGAACACCGAAAGCCCGGCCAGGACCTGCCGCTCCACGGGGCTCAGCAGCCGCCAGGAGTGCTCGAAGACCGCCCGGATGCTCTGCTGCCGCTCGGGCAGGTTGCGGGCGCTCGCCAAGAAATCCAGACCTTCTCCCAACTCCCCGGCGATCTCCGCGCAGGACATCATCCTGACCCACACCGCCGAGAGCTCGAGGCCGAGCGGAAGGCCCTGCACCAGTCCGCAGATCGCCAGCACGTGGCCGCGCTCCTCTTCGCCCAGGGAAAAGCCGGGCCGCACCCGCTGCGCCCGCTGTACGAAGAGCTGCACCGCGTCGAACGACAGCGCCTCCTCCGCGCTGGCGGCGCCTGCCGGAAAGGGCATGCCCGCCACCGGCAAGAGCCATTCCTCGGCCACGTTCAGGCGCTCGCGCGAGGTGACGAGCAGCTCGAGCTTGGGGCAAAGCCGCAGCAGTTGCGGCGCCAGCAGGGCGGCCTTCATGAGCTGCTCGTAGTTGTCCAGCACCAGCAAGGCTCGCTCCTCGCCGAGGTGACGGGCGAGCTGGGCCAGAGCGTCGTCCTGGCCCTGGAGCTCGAGCCCGATGGCGGCGGCGACGGCGGCGGGGATGAGCGCGGGCAGGGTCAGGGTCTCGAGCGGCACGAAGTAGACCCCGCCCTCATAGCGCGAGCCCAGCTCGGCGGCGGCCTGGAGGGCCAAGCGCGTCTTGCCGACGCCGCCGGGGCCGACCAGCGTCAGCAAGCGGCACTCGGGCTTGGCGAGCAGATGCGCGATCTCGGCGAGCTCTAAGTCGCGCCCCACGAAGGAGGTGAGCGCCAGGGGCAGCGGCGGCGAACCGACGGCGAGCGCCGCGGGCCCAGCAGCCGGGCCCGCTGCGGCTGGGGCGGCGAGCAGCAGCCGCTCGAGGCCTTCGCCGTCTCCAGCGCGGATAAGCCGGGCGAGCTGCTGCGTGGTCGAGGTGGGCTCCAGCGCCAGTTCCCGGTGCAGCCGCTGGGCGAAGTCCCGGTGCAGCTTGAGGGCCTGCTCCCGCTGCCCGGCGCGCAACGCCGCGCCCATACAGGCGCGCAACGCCTCCTCGTCCAGCTCGTCTTGTTGCAGCAGGCGGCGGAACAGGTCGGCCGCCCCGTCATGCCGCCCGAGTGCCTCCAGGTCTCGAGCGCGCCGCAACAGGGCCGCGCGCCAGAGGGCGTGCAGGTGCTCGCGCTCGATCTCGAGCCAAGCGGCAAGTTCGCTGCTCTCGCCGCCGTCCATGTCCGCCAGCAGCGGGCCGCCGTAGAGAGCAACAGCCTCGTCCCAGTCGCCGCGCTCACTCGCCCTCTTGAAGTCGGCCACGTCGGTCCGCACGGGCCAGCGCAAGCGGTAGCGGTCGGCCTCGAGCCGGGGCCAGTCCAGCGCCCGCACGCGCTTTAAGAGCTGGCTCAGGTTCTTGAGCGCTCTCTGGTTGTCGCTGTCGGGCCAGAACAGGTAGGCCAGCCTATCGCGGCCTATCCAGTCGGCGGCGTAAGCCAGATAGGCCAGGAGCCCGTAGCGCTTGTCGGGAGCAAAGTCCAGCCGCGTCCGGCCGAACTGGACCCGGGGCCTACCCAAGAGCCGCACATACTCCGCTGCGCGGTCAGAGGCGCCATCATGACGACTCGAGACCCGTTCCATATGCTCTTTACTATACGCGATGAACTGCCCTCCCCCGCTAGTGCGGGTACTAGCGGGGGCCTAGTGGCCCTACACTATGGCTGTTCGTCTACCAGCAGGGAGTCGAGCCGACCAATAATACCGCTGAAAGAGCCATAAGGCCCGCAGTCATCTGGCGACGCATCAGCTTTGGCTCACAAAGTGCGGCGGGCAGTGAGTTCGTGGTGCGAATGCTGAGTACCCGTTTCAAAGTGCCCTGCAACGCGGGTACAGGGCACATAGTCGTCACGACCTTGAGACAGCAAGACCGGGATGTGCTGGGATACTTGACCGAGGCTTGTCAGGCAGCTCGGCAGGGTGAAGCTGCACCTTCGCTGCTACCCACCACGACTGACCTGGAAGACCAGCTACCCGTCGCTGCCTGATACCCCCCTGAACGGTTACAGTTATTGAACCAACGGGCACACCAAATACAGGTGATGAGAGTACGGCGGCTCCTCGGCAGACCATTTGAGGCTCTCACTTGTTTCGCCGCTTAACAACTCGCTGCAAGGGACGCAGCCTCGTTGTACTCCAAATCTGGTGTAGGCTTAAGCATGAGCTATCGCATATGTTCAGGCTGCGCCGCTGAGCTTGGTCGTTATGCGACGAAGTATCCACCGGTGATTTCGTGCCGCAGAAGGTGAGAGAACTTGTTGCCGAGCTTGAACGCGCAGGCTTCGTCAATCGAGGCGGGAAAGGTAGCCACCGAAACTTTGTTCATCCGAGAGTTTCTAAACCGATCACAATATCGGGTGCGCTTGGTGACGATGCTAAGCACTATCAGGCTCGTGCCGTGAAGCGTGCTGTCGAGGAGTCAAAATCATGAAGGAAAGCGCAAGGTACGCGAAGATCGTCGAGTGGTCGGAAGAGGACCAATGCTTCGTCGGGAGCTCTCCGGGCCTGATTTACGGTGGGTGCCACGGTCAGGATGAAAAGGCCGTCTTCGAGCAACTGTGCCAAGTTGTAGAGGAAGCAATTGCGCTTTATCACCAAGATGGAAAGCCTCTCCCCCCGCCAACCTCGGGCCGCGACTACGCGAACAAGATGCAGAACGTCGCATAACAACGCAGTGCATCGGACATGCGCAAGAGCGGCGCACGCCGGTGACTGCGGCCGTTATGCTGAAGGAGGGCGTCAGACGTGGAGTTGCCATTCGACGAGGTGTGGGTGCAGTCGCCGGACGGCCGGTCGCTCTGCGCCATTATCGACGGCGAGCTCGAGCGCCTGCTGCCGAATGTCGAGCGGCTCATCATCCCGGATGCCTCGCACGAGACCTTTGACACTCCCCATGAATAAATTCAGGGGATTCTCGTTCTCACTCGCGCCAAACCGGAAGGGTTGGACGAGTTTACCGAGCTTAGGGGTGTGTCATGCACCCCGCCCGCTGGAACCTCAAGAACCAACGGGCAGTCCCGAAGGACCGGAGTTTCTTTGTACGCCAGAGATTTTACGCACAGAGCGCTTTGTCTGTGCAACCGCGTATCTCTACTGTCATTGTGCTCTGGACTT
>JALZLY010000135.1 GCA_030858465.1 Deinococcota bacterium | reverse complement strand
ATTCTGCACAGCAAGTTGGAAGGGGCGCTCCTAGCGAGCGCCCTTTCTGCTGTGGCTGGGCGGCTTCGAAGGCCGAGCGCATCCCTCCTTCAGCTGACTGGTGCTTAGGACGTGCTCCAGTGTTGCCCTACCTTGCAGATACGAGCTCTGGGCTCTGACAACCGTTCGGGCTTGTACTGGAGACTCCGGCACGACGACCCATGCTTTTTAATATTAGGACCTTGAAGGCGTCGGTCTGCCGTGCCGTGTCCCATCCCTAAGATACAAGGGGCTAAGGGCTGGTGGTAAAGAAGAACCAACCCGACCTTTTAAGTATGGCTAAGTGGGCCTTCTCCTACCCCAGCAACGAGCATGACAACGAGCATGACAACGAGCATGACAGTGTGCATCTGCATGACGAAGCGCGTAGCGGTCAGCCGTGGACTCAGGAGGTGGAGAGTCGTTCGGTTCCCGAGGGGGTGATGCGGAGCTTGGCGGAGGTGAAGCAGGTCAAACGAGCAGTGCGGCATTTCCAGGCCAAGCCTGAGCTGGTACTTGAGTTGCTGGGGTGGGAGACTCATTCAGGATACAGGATAAAAGCCTACCTATTCACCCCTCGAGCGCCTCCTGCTGTTCTCTCTGCTGTTCTCTGCGGTAGACTGCGAAGCGATGACCGCCCGGCCCGCGCCTCCTGGGCGCGGCGCTGGACGGAAGAGACCGGAGGTGCTGATCCCATGCATGACGCCGCCGACCGCGTCACCGTGAACGATAGGGCCGAGGCGCTCTTTACGAGGTGCTTCGGCGCGGTGCCGGCCGGGGTGACGACGGCGCCGGGCCGCGTCAACCTGCTCGGCGACCACACCGACTACAGCGGCGGCCTGGTTCTGCCCGCCGCGCTCAGGCTGCAGACGGCGATCGCCTACCGCCGACTCGAGGGGAGCACGGTGCGGGCGGTCTCGGAGAGCGCGGAGGACGAGGCGCGCTTCGTCGTCGGCGAGGAGGGTGTGACGGGCTGGGCGGCCTACCTGGCGGGCGTGGCCTGGGCGCTCGAGCAGGACGGACATGCCCCCAGCGGCTTGGAACTCGCCGTGGCGAGCGAGGTTCCTACCGGCGCGGGCCTGTCGAGTTCGGCGGCGCTCGAGGTGGCAGCGGCGCGGGTCTGGCGTGCCCAAGACGCTTTGGACTTGAGCGACACCACGCTGGCGCTGCTCTGCCAGAGGGCCGAGAACCGCTACGTGGGCGTGCCCTGCGGCGTCATGGACCAGTTCGCGGCGAGCGTGCCCGCGCCCGGCCAGGCCATCCGGCTCGACTGCCGCGACTTGCGTTACCGGGTCTTGCGCATTCCCCCCGACTGGTCCTTCGTCGTCGTCGACTCGGGGGCGAGCCGCCGGCTGGCGGGTTCGGCCTATGCGGCGCGGGTGCGCGAGTGCGCGAGCATCGCCGAGAGGCTCGGTTTGGCGGCGCTGAGAGACCTCAAGCTCGAGCATCTGAGGGCGCTTTCCGGGGATCTCAGGAAGCGCGCCCGCCACGTCCTCTACGAGAACAGCCGCGTCGAAGAGGGCGCGGCGGCGATGGCGGGGGGCGAGATAAAGCGCTTTGGTACGCTGATGAGCGACTCGCACCTGTCGCTCAGGGAAGACTACGAGGTGTCGAGCGAGGCCCTGGACCGGCTGGTGAGGGCGGCCTCGAGCTTTGCAGGCTGTTACGGCTCGAGGCTGACGGGAGCGGGCTTTGGCGGCTGCACGGTGAACCTCGTGGCCGGCGGCCAGGAGGGCGCCTTTGCCGAGCACCTGAAGGCACACTATCCCCAGGGCAAGGTGGTGGCGGTCGTCTAGCTCCTTGAGCTAAGCCCCTTGAGCCAGGTCCAGGGTCACGCCGCCCGTCAGGGACAGGAGCTCGGCGGGGGAGAGCCTAAACACGGCGTTGGGGGTTCCCGCCGCCGCCCACACCTCTTCAAAGGCGAGAAGCTGCTCGTCTATGAGCGTCAGCATGGGCGCCTTGTGAAAGGCGGGCGGTACCCCGCCGATGGCGAAGCCGGTCTTGTCGCGGACGAAGCCGGCGTCGGCCTTCTCGAGGGGCTCGCAGGCGAAGCGGGTGACCTTGCCCAGGTCCACCCTGTTCGCGCCGCTGGCGATCACCAGGACCGCCTGGCTCGTGGCCTGGCCGCGAAAGATCAGCGACTTGACGATCTGGCCGACGCTGCAGCCGACGGCCTGGGCGGCCTCGGCGGCGCTGCGGGTGCTGCTTGGTAGTTCCCTCACCACCAGCCCCGTCCCACGGGCGTCCAAAGCGTCCTGGACGCGCTGCGCGCTGGGCTTGAGCGCAGCCCTTTGCGGATCCATCAGACCAGCTCCATCAGACCAGCCCCTGGGCGCGCAGCACGAGGTAGATGCCGGCAGCGGCGGCGCCCCAGAGCGCCCAGCGCAACCAGCTCCGCGAGGAGCGGCTGCTCGACAACTTGGCGCGCGCCTCCTCCATGTCGCGCTGGCGGCCCAGGCGCTGCGCGGCCTTGATCTTCTCGACGCTCTTGCCCATCTCGCCCTTGCGGCGGTAGGCCACGCCCAGGTTGTGAAGGGCGTTGGCGAACTCGGCGTTGACCTTGAGCGCCTCCTCGTAGGAGGCGATGGCCTCATCAAGGCGGCCCTCCTCGAGCGCCAAGTTGCCGCGGTTGGTGATGGCCCGGTAGTGGCGGCCGTCGAGGCTGAGCGCCCGGTCGAAGTGCGCGCGGGCGCGTTCGTTCTCGGCCTTGAAGACGTAGGCGGTGCCGCGCTGGGTCTCGGCCTCGGCCTGCAGGAGCTCCTGGCGCAGGCCGTCCAGGAGTTCCAGGGCGGTCTCCGGCTCGAAGCGGTCGAGCTCCTGGGCGCTCTTCTCCAGGAGCTCGAGCTCCTCGTGCAGCCTCGCCACGTCGACCCCCACCTCGGCGAGATCGGCCTGCTCCACGCGCGCGAGTGCCTGCCGCGCGCGGCCGAAGCGCTTGCCCCGCAACTCCCGCTGCAGGTCCGCCAGGGCCCGCAGGCTCTCCTCGGTGGCCTCGTCGGGCGCGTCCTCCTCGAGGTACCTCTTGATCGCCTCCGCGGGCTGGCCGGCGGCGACCGCGTCGCGCCAGTGGCGGGATTCGCGCTGGGCTTCGGCGGGCGTGAGGCTGGAGTCAGGCACCGGTCGCCCCGCCGAGGTCTCGTGCGTCTGAAGAAAGGTTTACCGTCATCGAATTACCGTCATCGAACACCAGTATAAACGCCCGGCCCGGTTGGCCGGGTAGGCCGGCTTAGCAGTGGCTCAGGGACCGAGAAGGCGCCGCGCGGCCTCGAGATCGGCTTCGCTGTTGACGTTGTGAAAGAGCGCCTCGCCAAAGCTCCCTGCCAGCGCGGACCAGGGCAGCGTCACCGTGGGCAGAGCCTTCAGGAGGCCGTGCATGGCCAGCTGGCCTGCTTCCAGCCTGTGCGCCACCTCGGCGGCGGCGTTCTGGTGATAGAGCGCCGCCAGGGGTTGGAGCCGACCGCCGGCGTCCTCTGCAACGACGGCGGACGCGCCTTCGCAGCGCGCGCCCGCGAGCAGGCGCCAGTAGCTTGGCGTGAGATAGGGCAGGTCGGCGGCGCTGAAGGCCAGCCAGGGCGTGCCAGCGATCGCAAGGGCCGTGGCGAGGCCACCGAGCGGCCCCCGGCCGGGCAGGCGGTCTTCGGCTCGAGGCCAGCCGAGAGAGGCGTAGCGGTCGTCGGGGCAGAGGAGCAGGCGTACTTCAAAGGGCTCGAGGCTGCTGGCGACCCGCGCGATCAGGGGCTGTCCGCCGACGCTTTCCGCGCCCTTGTCGCGGCCCAGCCGCCGCGAGCTTCCGCCCGCCGTAATGACGGCGGTGACGCCCATGATTGCCCTTACATTCCGTCCTTGCGTTCCATCAGGTAAATCAACCAAATAGGCCATTGCCGAGCTTGCACTAGCATCGCTTACTGTGCAATGGGCTGTAGCAGGAGTCCAGGCTTGCTCAGAGCTTGCGGCTAAACTCGTGGACATCCAGGCTAAACGACTTGCCATCGGTAATCACCACATGCTTGGTCTTGCCCGGTGAGCTATCATATTGCAGGTCTTCAAGATCAACCTCCCGGGGAATTATGTTGATGACGTTGTTGCCGTCCGCCAAAGAAACGAGCCTGACGCGCAACTCAGGCCGTCTGACAAAGCGATACATGTTCGAATCGAACTCGAATACAAACGCGTAGCCTCTTATCCGCGCGATACTCTCCGTCGCGGCCTCCACCTCACCTACAAAGTGACGCCGGACATCGTTCTCGAAGAGGAGGCGGGTAACGATGTGTATCTTTTCGCCCACACTGAGTAACATATGCTCTTAGCTCCTTTTTGCTCCGGGGCCTGGCTGGGCCTGTGCGAGCTCAGCTACGCTTTTTGGCCAGTGTATGTCATCGTGGTAGAAATGTCTATGCGCGTCATGCGGGTCAGGCAAGATTACCGCAGGGCGGGGCCAAGGGCGGTGTCGGGAGCCATACCATCACCCCTTTCTCAGCCTCCTATACTAGACTATAAGCAGTGAACCCCTTTTTCCATCTCGTGGAGGTATGTCCAGATGAAGCATAAGGCCCTCGCCGGCACGCTTGTAGCGCTCGCGCTCACCTTTGCCGTGGTCCAGGCGCAGTTTTCACGCGACTTTTCCGACGACTTCTTGAACTCCTCGTCGGGACGCTCGCTCATTCAGGTCTATAATGCCCTGCGCTCGAACTATCTCACCGACATCGACAACGAAGCGGTCATCCAGGGCGCCATCACCGGCATGATCGAGGCGCTCGAGGACCCCTATACCAACTACGCCAGCCCCGAGATGGCGGCGCGCAGCCAGCAGGACCGCCTGGGCTCCTTTGAGGGCATCGGCGTCACCATCGAGGCCCGCAACCGTCAAGACGGCACCGTCGTGGCGGTGACCAACGTCTACCGCGACGGTCCGGCCGCAGAGGCGGGCATCCAGCGCGGCGATCTCATCACCGAGGTCGACGGCGTCAACGTCGAGCGCACCCACATCAACGACATCGTCAGCATGATCCGCGGTCCCGGCGGCACCGAGGTGACCATCGGCATGAGGCGGGCCAACGAAGAAGAGCTGATCACCTTCACCATCACCCGCGCGACCATCCAGATCGTCTCGGTCGAGTCGGCGCTCTTGCCGGACGAGGTCGGCTACTTGAGCATCAACACCTTCGCCAACCGGCGCGTCTACGAGCAGCTCCAGATCCAGCTCGAGGCGCTCCAGGCGCAGGGCGCTACCTCCCTAATTCTCGACCTGCGCAACAACGGCGGCGGCTTTTTGGATCAGGGCATCTTGGTCGCGGACGAGTTCTTGAGCTCGGGCGACATCGTCTTCAGGCGCGCCCAGGGCGTGACCATCCGCGAGGCCCAGGCCGACCCTCAGGCCTTTGAACTGCCCATGGTGGTGCTCGTCAACCAGAACTCGGCCTCGGCCTCCGAGATCGTCGCGGGCGCCCTGCAGGACAACGGCCGGGCGCTCGTCGTCGGCGAGCCCACCCTCGGCAAGGGCGTCGGTCAGAACGTTATAACCTTAGCCGACGGCGGCGAGCTCTCCTTCGTGACCTTCGAGTGGCTCACGCCCAACCGCCAGAGCATCACCGAGACGGGCATCCAGCCCGACGTCGTCGTCGAGGACACCAGCTTTCCCTCGATCATCTCTCTGCAGGGCCAGGGCGCCAGCGAGGGCCAGGAGATCCAGTTCATGGTGGACGGCGAGGTCATCGGCAGCGCCGTCGCGGGCGAGGACGGCGAGTTCACCTTCTTCCAGCCCTTTACGCTCGCCGAGCGGAGCGACGTGCCGGGTTTGGCGCTCATCGACCTCGACAACGACAACGCCCTGCGCGTTGCCTACGACACGGTGCGCGAGGTCTGGCAGGCGGCCAACCCCTAGGGTACGGGGCCTAGTGGCAGGCGGGCATCTCAGATACCCGCCTGCTCTTGATGGCCTGCGCTCAGGTCGAGTACGTCGAGCATAACGGGCACGGCTATAAGCTCGCAGAAGAGAAGCGCGGAGCGTTACAATAGCTCACATGGCAACACACCTCGCGCGTCTGCTGGGTCGCCTCGAGGTTCAGGTGGATAACCAGCCCCGGGTCCTGCTCGCCGGTCAGGTGGCGCAGTTTTTGGGCTACCTGGCCTACTGCGGGAGTTGGGTCAGGCGCGACGAGGTCATCTACCTGTTTTGGCCTGACCAAGAGGAGAGCGTGGCGCGGCGCAACCTTCGCAAGCTGCTCCACCGGGCGCGCCAAAAGGTGAGCGGGATCGAGGCCGAAGGCGAGTCGCTACGCTGGCTGGTCTCCACCGACGTACAAGCTTGGCAAGACGCCGTAGAGCGCCGCGACTGGCTGGCGGCCTCGAGTCACTACCGCGGTCCGCTTCTTGAGGGTCTCGAGGGTGAGGGTGCGGGCGAGTACGGTGCCTGGCTCGAGGGGGCGCGCGAAGGGTGCAAACGCGGCTGGCAGCGCGCCCTTTTTGGGCAGGCCGAGGTCTCAGGCGGTTACCCCGTAGAAGCGCTACCTCTGCTCCGGCGCTTGCTCGAGGTTGACCCCTTAGACGAAGAGGTGGTGCACGCTTACCTGCACTGCTTGGCTGCTGCTGGTCGGTACGATGAAATGTCGCGTGTCTATAAAGCTTTTGCAAAGAGGCTCGGCGATGAGCTCGAGATAGAGCCTGGCGAGGACCTCCGCGCGCTTGTCGAACGTTTTAGGGACCAAGCTAAAGCAACATTGGAGACGCTGCCCGCTGTAGAAGCGCCCAAACCGGAAAGGCTGGCAC
>JALZLY010000134.1 GCA_030858465.1 Deinococcota bacterium | reverse complement strand
CGCGTTCGCTGGCGGCGTGCACTTCATCCCCTTGGACGCGCTGAGTGACCCCGGTCTGATACCCTCGAGCCTCATCGGTCATCTCGGCCTCGCTCAACAAGCAACAAGCGAACCCCTTGAGCAACTTATCGACTTTATCGGCGAGCGCAGGATGTTGCTCGTTCTCGATAACTTCGAGCATTTAGGTGAGGGGTCGAGCTTTCTACCACCACTCCTCAGCAGGTGTCCAAACCTCAAACTGCTGGTGACCTCGAGGGAGACGTTGAGGCTCGAGGAGGAGTACATCTTCGCCGTTGAGGGCTTACCCTATCCTAAGACTCCCTCTGAGGATGCCATCCTCCGTGACGCCGTTCAACTCTTTAAAGAGCGCGCCGAGAGGGCGCAACCTCACTTTGACTTGGGGCGGGAGCTACCCGATGTCATCGCTATCTGCCAATTGGTTGAAGGCTTGCCTTTGGGGATTGAACTCTCCGCCGCTTGGGTGAGGCTGATGTCTTGCGCTGACATCGCCGGGGAGATTCGGAAGAGTCTCGAGTTCTTAAGCAGCACCACCAAAAACATCCCGGAGCGACACCGCAGCCTCAAGGCGGCGTTTGAGTCCTCATGGAAACGCCTCAGCCAAAAGGAGCAGGACGTCCTCAAAAGGCTCTCGGTCTTTCGGGGAGGGTTTAGACGGGAAGCGGCTTCGGAAGTAGCCGGTGCGACCATCCCTATGCTGGCTTCGCTTGTGGACAAGTCTCTCCTCAGGGTCTTGCCGAACGGACGCTACGACAGACATTCTCTCTTGTATCAGTTCACCCAGGAAAAACTGGCTGAACGTCCTGACGAGCAAACTCAGATAGAAACCAAACACACCGATTTTTACCTGGGGTTTGCCGAAGAAGCGGAACCGCGGTTGCAGGGCAAAGAGCAGGTGAGATGGTTTGGGCGCTTGAGCGAAGAGATGGATAACTTTCGTGAAGCGTTTCGGAACCTCGAAGCAAAAGGGGCCACAGAAACCGCCCTACGGCTTGCTACCGCCCTCGGCTATTTCTGGGGTACGCAAGGTTACTATACCGAGGGCTACGAATACTTAACGATGTTCTTGCCAAAGACAAGCAGTCATAGCGTTACCGAGGCCAAAGCCTTGTTTTTGGCCGGTGATTTGGCCTGGGTGCAAAGTGACCATGAAACCGCTCAGACACTCCTCGAGCAGAGCCTGGCTATCGCCAAAGATCTGGGTGAAAAGTCTTTATGGGCAAAATCCCTTAGGGCTTTAGGACTCATCGCACAAGTCAATCGAGGCGACCCTGAGGGTGCGCGCTCGTGTTACGAGTCGGCGCTCGAGCTTGCCAAGGAGAGTAAGGATAAAGCTGCCGCCGCCGCTATCTTGCGTTCACTAGGCACGCTTAACAATGAAGGGGCGAACTACCAGCGAGCCCGGCTTTACTACGAAGAGTCAGCGGCTCTTAGCGATGCGTTGGGTGATGATCACAGCCGTGCCAAAGCGCTTGTCAGCTTGGCAACCGTGCTGAGCTATCTGGGAGAGTTCGCTGAGGCTCATTCCTTGAATGAACAGTGCCTCGAGCTTTTCCGTGCCGTTGGGGATACGCATGGCGAGGGGATCAGCCTGTTGAATCTGGGCGTAGACGCCGCTCAGCGTGGCGACATACCGCAAGAGATCGAACGCTACCAGGGTAGCTTGGAGCTGTTTAGAAGGCTCGGAGACAAGAGAATGGTCAGCCACTTGCTCAACAACTTAGCGGGCAGCCTCCAAAAACGCGGCGATGCTAGTGAAGCACGCGAGCTTTTGGAAGAAAGCCTCACCATTCAAGGCGCGGTCGGCGATGTATCGCTCGCGTCTCATGCGCTCAATCTCCTCGGCAGCGTGTTCGTCGACCAAGGAAAGCCGGAAGAAGCCTACGGCTGTTATCAGGAATGCCTGCGCCTGTGCCGCAAAACGGGCGATAACTGGATGATGATGCGCGTGCTCGAGGCCTTGGCAAGGTGGCATCTCGACCGGCGCGACTACCAAACGGCGCAGCCCCTGCTCACGGAAGCCGTGGAACTTGCTCACACCAGTGGCGATCAAAAGACGCTTGTCAAAGCGCTCGAGACGCAAGCCAAGCTCGAGGCCGGCGCGGGTGAAGGGGCTCGAGCCGTACAACTTTTGGCATGCGCAGAAATGATGCGGCAAAGGCTTGGCTTTGCGCGGATGCCCCGTTATCAGGGTGATTATGAAGACCTGCTGGCACGGCTGCGCGAGAGCCTAAGGGAAAAGCCGTTCAAGAACGCCTGGTTGCGCGGGCAGACGGTGGCGCTCGAAGAGGCCCTGCGGATGTGCCGTGACCTTGCTGACAGGCCGAGTTCCAAAAAGGCATCGAAAGCCTCGAGCGTCCGGAGCTAGACCTCGCTCGAGGGGTCTCGGAACCGGTCGCCGGTGAGAGGTGTTCCTGCCCATGAGTCACGCGCCGTAGGGGTGAAGGGTAAAGGGAAATGGGTAAGAGTCTTTCCTTCTCACTCGTCACCTTAATTTCAGCCACAATCTCGAGCACGATTTGGAGCACAATGGGCTGACGGGTGTGCCCCCAAGGCGGCACTGCCTGTCGGCAGAACGGAAGGGAGCAAAGGTGCAACAAGCGTCGCGTCGTCCAGGCGGCCCCACCGAGGAGGCGAGGGACCCGGAAGCAAGCCAGATCGGGACCGCCGGGGCCGCGGCCGGAGAGGCCGGTGAGGCCCCCGTGGGCAAGATGAAGATCGACCTCCACTGCCACAGCGAGGCCTCCTTCGACTGCATCACGCCCCTCACGGACATCCCCCGGAGATGCTTGGAGCGCGGCGTCGCGGTCCAGGCCATCACCGACCACAACGAGATATGGGGCGCGCAGGAGCTCGCCCGCAGGGCCTTAGCGGACGCGGGCGGGGCGCTGACCATCATCGTGGGCGAGGAGATCACCACCGCCGAGGGCGAGCTCATCGGACTCTTCTTGGATGAAAAGATCGAGCCGGGCTTGAGCCCCGAGGAGACGGTCCGACGCATCAAGGCCCAGGGCGGGCTGGTCTATCTCCCCCACGGCTTCGACCCCATGAAGCGCTCGCGGCTGCGTCCCCGGGCGCTCGAGCGCATCGCCCACGATGTCGATGTCGTCGAGACCTTCAACGCGCGCATCTCGCAACCCCGCTGGAACCGCGCCGCCGTGCGCTGGGCGCAGGCGCGCGGCCTGCCCATCAGCGCCGGCTCGGACGCGCACACCCGCCAGGACATCGGCAGCGCCTGGGTCGAGGTGCCCACCCGGGCCGTGCGCGGCCCCGACGACCTGCTCGCCGCCTTGGCGGGCGGCACGCCCGTGGGCGAGTGGACCCATCCGGCCCTCGCCGTCGTCTACAAGTTCTGGCGCGACACCCGCCGCAGGTTGAAGGGCTCCTGGCGCAAGGGCGAAGGCTGAAGCGCGACCAAGGAGCCTGTAGTTAAGGGGCCCGCCACTCTCCGGGTGCGACCGCCCGGTACAAGGCCGTCACGAGCAGCAGCAACAGCAGGCCGCCCGTCCAGCCGCCGACGACGTCGGAAAACCAGTGCACGCCGAGGTAGACCCGGCTGAGGCCGATCAGGACCGTGAGGGCGACCAGCAGGAGCGTCGTCAGCAAGCGCCGGAAGCCGGAAAGCCGCCGCCAGGCCAGCAGCGCCAAAAAGCCATAGACCACGGTAGGCACCAGCGCGTGACCCGAGGGAAAGCTGAGCCCGACGGGCGCGAAGAGCACATCGACCAGGCCCTCGTCCGGGCGGGGGCGACCGACGAGCGCCTTGATCAGCCCGTTCAGCGACAAGGTGAGCGGTGGGATGGCCGCGCTCAGGGCTGCGGCCCAGGGCAGGCCCAGGCGGAAAAAGACCAGCGCCGCCGCCAGCCCGAACGCGATGAGGGGCAGGGTGTTGCCGAGCACGGTGAGGCTCTGGGCCGCCCCGTCCAGCACCTCGCTCCGGAACCCCTGCAGCCAGCGGCTAAGGCGCAGGTCGAGCTCCGTCAGACCGGGAGCGTGCACCGCCAGCGAGAGAGCCAGAAAGACGGCGACCAGCAAGACCAGCGGCCGTGACGGCCTCGGCGTTCTCTTCGTAATCCTGCTCTTCACGGCTGTTCTCTTCACGGCTGTTCTCTTCACAAGCGTTCGACCAGGACCTTGAGGGCGCCGGCATGGACCGTGAGGGTGACGGGCGTCGTCCCGACCACCTGGTCGTCGCAGTGCACGTTCATCGGGCGCCGCGACTCGAGCCGCAGCTCCTTGGCTTGAAACCTGCTCACCTTGGGCAGGCTGGCGTGAAGTTGCGCCCGGACCGCCCGGTAGTAGGGAAGCAACTCCCGCAGCTTCAAGTTGCCGATCACCACCACGTCCAGCTTGCCGTCGGTCAGCTTGGCGCCGGGCGCGATCGGCACCGCCTGGGCGGTGCGGTAGCTGTTGGCGACGGTGCACATCACCGCCCGCTCGACATGGGGCTCGCCGTCTATGATCAGGCGGAGGCCGTGCGCCCTCAGCGACAAGACGACGCGCAAGAGAGCGTAGAGCCCGCGGAAGAAGTTCTTGTTGGTGCCCTGCCCGTAGAGCGCCAGCGCGTCGGCGAAGAGGCCGGTGCCCGCGGCCTCGCTAAAGTAGTGGCCGCCGGCCTCGCCCAGATCAACCTCTAAGACCACGCCCTCCTTCAACACCCGCAGGGCCGAGGGCAGGTCCTGGGGGATGTGCAGGGCGGCCGCGAAGTTGTTGGCCGTGCCCAGCGGCAAAATGCCCAGCACGGTGTCACCGTGGGCGAGCTCCTGAACGGCCAGGCTCACCGTGCCGTCGCCACCGGCCACGGCGAGGCGCGGCGCCCCCTCGGCGACCAGCTTGCGGACGGTCTCACGCAGTTCCTGGGCGGACCCGGTGGGGATAAGCTCGGCCTCGAGCCCCACCAGCCGCGCCATCTGCTGTAACTCCTCGAGGCTGTTGGCGTGCTTGAAGGCGCCCGCCCGGTCGTTGAGCAAGATGGGCAACGCGGCCGCTGCGCCGGCAGCGGTTCGTTGCGCGGGGTCCGTCCTTTTCACAGGGCCTCCTTCTGGGGTAAGGCTCAGAGCTCGACCTGCACGCTCAGCTCGATCGCCGTGGTTGTCGGCGCGCATGACGAAGAGCAGGCACTTCACCGAGATCACCAGGGCAGCGCCCAGAAGATACCTGCCCCGCGCTTCGGGCCGCGCCGAGATCGCCTTTGACGGCGGTGTCGTCGGCGGTGTCGTCGGCAGGGGCTTCAAGCTTGTTCTCCAGGCATGACAGCAGAGTCTACTCCCCGGCGCCCCGTGGATTGCAGGCTGCGCTAACGTGGGGCGTCGCGTCACCCAAGGCTACTCCTCTTGCCGACTCGGCGAAGAGGGTAGCGACAAACGAGATGGCCGCGCTACCATAGCTCCAGCACCCCTAGCCACTAAGCCCCGGAAAGCCGAGCGTCACGAGCCCAGCTATTGCCTGAGACAGCGCGTTTGTTGCTGGCGCGCCCACGGTACAACCCAGCCAGTACAACCCAGCACGAGTGGCTTACGGCCCGGCCCCTTGGATATCGACGCAGGGAATCACTTCAAACACGCCCAAAGTATACCGCCCCCTCACATCACAGCCCCCGCATCGTAAAGAGTCTCGCCAACGCGCGTTTAAAGGGGCTGTGGAGCAAGGCGCCGACGCCCGCATCGCGAAGGGCGGCAAGACGCGCTTTGCGGCCCATCAGCATGTTGAGCTCGGCGCGCCTTATGGCGGCTCGAGCGGCTCTCATGCGCCGCCGGTTGTAGGCCTCGAGCAGGGGCGCGTGCGGCTGCCCCTCCTTGACGATGCGCGCGAGCGCTCGAGCGAGCGCCCAGGCGTCGAACCAGCCCAAGTTCATGCCCTGCCCGCCGATGGGGCTGACGACGTGGGCGGCGTCGCCGGCCAGGATGACCCGGTTGCGCACGAAGCTCTCGGCGAGGTAACGCTGCACGCCAAAGGCGCTCAGCATGGTACTGGTCTCCGGCGCCAAGCGGTGGCCGACTCTGGCCTCGACCAGCTTGCAGAGGTCACTTACGGTGGCGTCCTTGCAGTAACTATCGGTTTTGACCACCCAGCGGCGGACGCCTCCGGGCAGCGGAAAGGACTCGACCAGCCCCTCAGCCGCCAGGTAGATGGCGGCGTCCGCGCCCAGGCCGCTGCTGTCGCAAAAGTCACCCATGAGGTAGCTGTCGCCGTAAGGGCCGCCCCTAAAGCCGAGGCCCGCCAGCGTCCGAACCGTGCTCTCCTTGCCGTCACAAGCCACCACAAAGCGCGCCGCCACCCTCTTGTCCTGGCCTTCATGGCGGTAGCCGACGGTGACGCCGTCATCAAAGGCGTGAACGGTCCTGACCTCCGCGCCCCGCTCGAGCGCTCCCGGACAGTGCGAGAGGAGGTGCGCGTCCAACATGGCTTCGGTCTCGTGTTGCGGCAGCATCAGCACGAAGGGATAAGGACCCGGCAGGCAGGCGAAGTCGAGCACGCCGAGCGGCCGCGCGCCCGCGAAGGCCAAGCCGCGCCGGACCTTGACGCCCCCTTCCAGGAGCCCCCCCACGGCGCCTAGAGCTTCAAAGTACTCGAGCGACGGCGGATGAATGCCGATCGACCTCGAGTGCGCGCGCGGCGCCAAGTCCCTCTCGAGGACGCACAAGCGCAAACCCAACTGCGCCAGGCGGCAACCGAGAAAGAGCCCTACCGGTCCGCCGCCGACGATGACGGCGTCATAAACGTCTGGCATAGAAGCGTTCGCCACGCCCTAGCCCTTCTCGTAAATGAGCAACTGCCGGTAAGGAAGCATCCTCTTGACCCTCCAGCCCTCCGGCGCGAGGCGGGCGAGTTCGTTATGGGTATAGCTGCGCCGGATTGACGCCAAGCCGTCGGCGGTGATAAAGGAGTTGCGAAAAAAGGGCCCGGTCAGCGCGGCAAAGCCGAGATAGGCCAGGTCGCCGCGCTCGATGTCGTTATGGATGACCAGCTTCCGGCTGAGCTGCCTCGTCTCGTGGCACATCGCCTCCACCCCCTCATGGGGCAGATGGTGAAGAAGGTGGTTGGACACGACAAAGTCAAAC
>JALZLY010000133.1 GCA_030858465.1 Deinococcota bacterium | reverse complement strand
GTCAGCTGTGCCCACCAGTTCAGCACAACTCGCTTCGATACTTTGTCCGGTGGCCGCTGCGTGCATGAGCACCTCCAAGGCCATCTCGGTGCTGGCTTTGCTGCCCTGGATGTCTAGCTCGAGGTGCTCTTGCAGCCGGTCAACTGTCCTAGCTCGGGTCATCGCTATCTTTGACTGGGGAAGGTAGTTTCATACCCTTACCTTCCCCTTTTTTATACGCTCTTGCTACCTTCTGTGATTCACTGAGTTTGTAAAAGAGGGCGAGGTAGATCCTGACCTCCTCTTCTGAGGCGTAACGGCGAAACTTGGGACGAAGCAGGACGCGCTCCAGCTCTCCAAGGAGCGCTGGAGGCACGACGAGGTCGAAGGCGCCGCCGAACCACGCGTCGAGCAGTTTGGCCGAGGTGCCCTCCGGTGCGATGACGGCCGAAATGAGAACATTGGGGTCGAAGACGACGCGGAGCAAGATCAGCGCCTGGAGGCATGCTTCTCTTCGTCGGCAAGCGCCATCGCTTCTTCTTCGCTCAGGCTGCTGCGTTTGCGAATGGTGTTGACCACCTCTAGGCCCATATGGGCTCGCAGTGCTTCCTCAAAGACCTCATATTCCTTTTTGTCGCTGCGGACGGCAAGTATCTTGGCAGCCTTGAGAAGCTCTTCGTCGATATAAACCGTGGTTTTTCTTTTTACCTTTCCATTTTAACAGAAAACTATCGAGCCTTTGCCAAGCACGCGTCGTTCATCTCGTTGGAGGAGGCGTACACTGATGGACGCATGAACGGACCTCGACGAGCCATAAGACGAGACATAAGAGGCACAACCCGACTCCTCTCCGTCGCCCCCATGATGGACTGGACCGACCGGCACTACCGTTTCTTCGTGCGCCAGCTGACCAGGCGGACGCTCCTCTATACTGAGATGGTCACCATGCACGCGGTCTTACACGGCGACCGCGAACGGCTCTTGAGCTTTTCTGAGGTGGAAAAGCCGCTCGTCCTGCAACTCGGCGGCGACGACCCCGCCAAGCTGGCCGAGTGCGCTCGCATCGCCGAGAGTTGGGGTTACGACGAGGTCAATTTAAACGTCGGCTGTCCGTCGGAGCGGGTGCAGAGCGGCAACTTCGGAGCGTGCCTGATGCTCGAGCCGGGGCGGGTAGCCGCGTGCGTGGCGGCGATGCGTGGCGCGGTCAATCTGCCCGTAACCGTCAAGCACCGCACCGGCGTCGATGAACGCGACGGCTACGAGGACCTGCGCCGCTTTGTCGACACCGTTGCCGAGGCGGGCTGTGAGCGCTTCATCATCCACGCCCGCAAGGCTTGGTTAAAAGGCCTGAGCCCCAAGGAGAACCGCACCGTGCCGCCCCTGCGCTACGAAGAAGTCTACCGGCTTAAGGAAGAATTTCCCGAACTGCTTATCGAGATTAACGGGGGTTTCACGAGCCTCGAGACAGTGAGTGCGCTGCTTGAAAAGGTCGATGGAGTGATGGTAGGTCGGGCCGCTTACGAAAACCCTTATCTCCTCGCGGCTGCCGACCGCGACATTTTTGGTGAGGACATGATGCCGCGCTCGAGGCGTGAGGTCGTCCTGGGAATGCTGCCCTATCTCGAGCAGTGCCTGCTGCAAGGCGTCCGCTTTAACAGCATCACCCGGCACATGCTCGGCCTCTTTGCCGGTCAGCCCGGCGCCAGGGCCTGGAAGCGGCATTTAAGCGAACACGCGCACAGGTCTGGAGCGGGCATCAAAACTGTCTTGGACGCGCTCGAGGCACTGCCGGACGAGGTCTTGGACGCCCGCCCAGCCGCCGACCTCGTTGTCCTTGAGGCCTCCGTTCCCCTTTAAGCCCGAAACTGCCTCAAATACTCCCGCGCGATGATCATGTGCTGGACCTCGTCGGTGCCTTCGCCGATGCGGGTGAGGCGAGCGTCGCGCCACATTCTCTCGACCCCGTACTCCCTGATGTAGCCGTAGCCGCCTAGAATCTGAATGGCGTGGTCGCAGGCCCTCACCCCGGCAACGCTGCCCTTGAGTTTGGCTTGCGAGGCGGCCATAGCGTAGTCCCGGCCCGCGTCCTTGAGGGCGGCGGCTTTAAGGTAGAGGAGGCGGGCGGCCTCGAGCTCGGTCGCCATCTCGGCAATCTTGAAGCTTATGCCCTGGTTGCTGGCGATGGGCTTGCCGAACTGCTCGCGCTCCAAAGCGTACTTGGCGGCGATCTCCAGGGCGCCGCGGCCCAAGCCCACGCCCATCGCGGCGATGCCGATGCGGCCGCCGCTCAGGACCTCCAGCACGTCCCTAAAGCCCTTGCCGCGCTCGCCCAGGAGGTTCTCGGCGGGCACCGCCATGTTCTCAAAGGTGAGTGGGGTGGTGTCCGAGGCGTGCAGGCCGAGCTTCTCCTCGGGCTTGCCGCGCAGCAGGCCGGGGACGCCGCCGTCCACCACGAAGGCGCTGATGCCGTCGGTGGGAGAGCGGGAGGCGGGCGCCGCGTCGGTGCGCGCGACGATCACGTAGGTGCCGCCTACCGTGCCCTGGGTGATAAAGACCTTTGAGCCACTGATGACGAAGTGGTCGCCCATGTCCTCGGCGCGGGTCTTCAAGGCGGCGGCGTCGGAACCGGAACCCGGCTCGGTCAGGCCCCAGGCGCCCAGCTTCTTGGCGCTCGCTAAGTCGGGCAGGTAGGCCGCGTGCTGCTCCTGTGACCCGGCGACCATGATATGGCCGCTGCAGAGCGAGTTGTGCGAGGCGACGGTGAGACACAAGGAGCCGTCCACGGCGGCGATCTCCTCGACGATGCGGGCCGTGGTGGCGGTGTCCAAGGCGGCGCCGCCGTATTCCTCGGGCACCTGCATGCCCATCACGCCCATATCGCCGAGTTGCGCGACGAGGTCGAAGGGAAAGGCGCCGCTCTTGTCGCGCTCGCTCGCGCCGGGGGCGACCTCCGCCCGCAGAAACTCGCGAAGTGGGCCGATGATGGCCTTTTGATCCTCACCGAGCTCGAACCAGAGCTCCTTTTCCAGGCTGTTCAAGGTTGTGACCATATCTCCATGGTAGCGCAGCTTGCCGGACCCTTTCTGCGTGTAGGGCTGCACTTACCGCGCGTTCATAGGGTTCTGGTCGGCGTTGTACTCGTTTTGGAGAACGCGCGCCTCAGCCCGCCGGCGCGGCCTCGCCGAGATGCTCTCCGACCACCGCCTCGAGCTCTTCCCAGTCGATGCCCGTCACCCGCCCCTCGTCGAACTGCGCGTCGGCCCAGGCCTGGACCCGCTTCAGCCGGGGATCGTCCTTGGCGAGCTCGAGTCCGAGGTGCTGGCGGACGAGAAAGACCAGCCCCGCCAGCCCCGAGTCCTTGGTGAGGGAGACCTCGAGCGGCCGGCCGAGGAGCTCGGGGACGTTGAAGGGCGCGTACATCTGCCAGAACTTGTTGAGACCGTCGGCGTGGATGCCCGCGCGGGTGCGGTGGGCGTCCCTGCCGTAGAGCGGGTACTTGGCGGGCAGGGGCTCACCCATCTTTGCGTAGAGCTCGGCGAGGGCATTGAGCGCGGTGAAGTCGGGCGCCTCCCCCCTGAAGTAACCCATGCCGGCGAGGTGCATGACGACGGCCTCGAGCGGCGCATTGCCGCTGCGCTCGCCCTTGCCGAGGCAGGTGCCGTTGATGGCGCCGCAGCCCTCGCGGATGGCGGCCAGGCAGTTGGGGACGATCATCCAGAGGTCGTTGTGGGGATGGAACTCGAGGTC
>JALZLY010000132.1 GCA_030858465.1 Deinococcota bacterium | reverse complement strand
GCCTGCATGATGGTCGCGGAGATCTCCTCGATGGAGGTGGTGGTGGTGTTCAAAAAGGTAACCCCCAGGGAGCGAAACAGTTCTTCGGCACGCCTGACCTCGAAGTCGCAGCGCGACAGCTCGGCATACTGGCTGTTCGGCTTGCGCTCGCGCCGGATCTGGTGCAGCCTGAGGGGGTCGATGCTGAGCCCGAAGACCTTGCCCCGGTAGTCGCGCAGCGTCCGGGGCAGGCTCATCTTGTCGAAGTCGTCCTCGGCCAGGGGATAGTTGGCGGCGCGGATGCCGTACTGGAGGCCCAGGTAGAGGCAGGTCGGCGTCTTGCCCGCCCGCGACACGCCCACCAAGATGATGTCGGCGCGCCCGTAGTGCTGGGTGCCCAAGCCGTCGTCGGTGGTGAGGGCAAAGTCCACCGCGTCCATGCGCAGCTGGTAGCTGGCCAGGTCCACGATGCGGTGATAGCGCCCGACCCGCTCCGAGGGAGCCAGGCCCAGTTCTGCCTCCAAGGCGTCCAGATAGGGAGCGAAGAGGTCGAGCAGGAGCCCCTTCGTCCCCTTCAGCGCGGCGGCCACCGCGGGGTCGGTGAGGGTGCCGAAGACCACCGGCCGGAGGCCCTCCGCCGCGGCCTGGTCGATCTCCAGGGCGACCGCCCGCACCTTGGCGAGCGAGTCGGTAAAGGGCCGGGTGACGTAGTGAAGGTCCAGGCCCTCAAAGCGGGCCATCAGGCTGTGGCCTAGGACCTCGGCGGTGATGCCGGTGTGGTCGGAAACGAAAAAAACGCTGCGCTTGGCTTCCATAACCGCCTCTCATGATGGTCGTCCGGACCCGGCCGGCTTTGTTCAACCCGTTGTATCACGCCTGGAAGCGGGTCACATGACAACCGTGCCCGGACCGGTATACTCGCAGGTACAACCAACACGCGCCAAAGGAGATACCATGGCAAGTTACATCCGTCCTTTCAGCACGCTCGGCATGACCGACTTGGACGAGGTCGGCGGCAAGAACGCCTCACTAGGCGAGATGATCGGCAAGCTCGTGGGGGCCGGGGTGAGGGTGCCCGGCGGCTTCGCCACCACCGCGGCGGCCTACCGGGATTTTCTCGCGGAGAGCGGCCTCGAGGACGAGATCGCCGGGCGTTTACGGGCGCTCGATAGCGACGACGTTATCGCGCTCGCCGAGGCGGGCCGGGCGATTCGCGCGCGCATCCTGGAGGCACCGCTGCCACAGCGGCTCGAGGCCGAGGTCCGCGAGGCCTTTGCCGGGCTCGAGGGCGAAACGGAGGGCGAGCTGGCGGTGGCGGTGCGCTCGTCGGCGACCGCCGAGGACCTGCCCGAGGCGAGCTTCGCCGGGCAGCAGGAGACCTACCTCAACGTGCGCGGCGTCTTAGAGGTCTTGGCGGCGGTGCGCAAGGTCTACGCCTCGCTCTACAACGACCGCGCCATCGCCTACCGCGTCCATCACGGCTTCGACCACGGCGAGGTGGCCTTGTCGGCGGGCGTGCAGCGCATGGTCAGGAGCGACCTGGGCGCCAGCGGCGTGGTCTTTACCCTGGACACCGAGTCGGGCTTTCGGGAGGCGGTCTTCATCACCTCGAGCTACGGCCTGGGCGAGCTCTTGGTCCAGGGCGCGGTCAACCCCGACGAGTTCTACGTCTACAAGCCGGGTTTGCGGGCGGACCGGCCAGCGATTTTGAACCGCACCCTGGGCTCAAAGGCGCTCAAGATGGTCTACGGCGAAGGAGCCGAAGCAGTCAGGACCGTGGACGTCGACGCGGAGGCGCGCGGGCGCTTTTCGCTCACCGACGAGGAGGTCCTCGCCCTGGCCCGCCAGGCGCTCATTATCGAGGACCACTACGGCCGGCCGATGGACATCGAGTGGGCCAAGGACGGCCAGGACGGCAGGCTCTACATCCTCCAGGCGCGGCCCGAGACGGTGCGGAGCCGGACGGGTAGGGTGCTCGAGCGCTTTTCGCTGAAGGGCCGGGGCGAGCTGCTCATCACCGGCCGCAGCGTCGGCCAGCGCATCGGCGCGGGCCGGGCGCGGGTGATCCGTGACGCCCGCGAGATGGACAAGGTCGAGGCGGGCGACGTGCTCGTCACCGACATGACCGACCCCGACTGGGAGCCGGTGATGAAGCGCGCCAGCGCCATCGTCACCGACCGCGGCGGGCGCACCTGCCACGCCGCCATCATTGCCCGCGAGCTGGGCATCCCGGCGGTCGTCGGCACCGGCGAGGCCAGCCACCTTATCGAGGACGGCAGCGAGATCACCGTCTCCTGCGCCGAGGGCGACACCGGCAACGTCTATAAGGGCCTTCTCGACTTCGAGGTGGACAGGGTCGAACTGAGCGCCATGCCCGAGCTGGGCGTCAAGATCATGATGAACGTGGCCAGCCCCGAGCGCGCCTTTGCCTTTGCCGCCCTGCCCAACGCCGGGGTCGGCCTGGCCAGGGTCGAGTTCATCATCAACAACGTCGTCGGTGTCCACCCGCGGGCGCTCATCGACTACCCCGAGCTGCCCAGCGAGCTAAAGGTCCTGGTCGAGGCGCGGACCGCCGGCTACAAGAACCCGGCCGACTTCTTCGTCGAGAAGCTCGCCGAAGGGGTCGCCACCATCGCCGCCGCCTTTGCTCCCAAGCCGGTCATCGTGCGCCTAAGCGACTTCAAATCGAACGAGTACGCCCACCTCCTGGGCGGCGACCGCTACGAACCCAAGGAGGAAAACCCCATGATCGGCTTTCGCGGCGCCTCGCGCTACCGCTCGGCAGCGTTTGCGGAGGCCTTCGCGCTCGAGTGCCGGGCGATGAAGCGCGTCCGGGAGGAGATGGGGCTCGAAAACGTCGAGATCATGATCCCCTTCGTGCGCACCGTAGGCGAGGCCGCGGAGGTCGTGAAGATCCTGGCCGGGCACGGCCTGAGGCGCGGCGAGAACGGCCTCAAGCTGATCATGATGTGCGAGGTGCCCTCAAACGCCATCTTGGCCGAAAGCTTTTTGGAGCACTTCGACGGCTTCTCCATCGGCTCCAACGACCTCACCCAGTTTACCCTGGCCTTAGACCGCGACTCCGGCCTGGTGGCAGGACTCTTCAACGAGCGCGACCCGGCGGTCAAGGCGCTCATGCACCGAGCGATTGGCGCCTGCAAGGAGGCGGGCAAGTACATCGGTATCTGTGGCCAGGGGCCCTCGGACCACCCCGACTTCGCGCTGTGGCTGATGGACGAGGGCATCGACTCGATCTCGCTAAACCCCGACACGGTCTTGGAGACCTGGCTCTACTTGGCCAAGCGGCAACCGAAGCGGCAGGGTCAGCCCGCCTGACACGAGTCGTTCTGTCTATTCGAGCGGGTCGAGCAGCCGTCCCATCCAAAACTCCGCCTTCAAAGAGGCGGAGTTTTGGATGGCTGGGAGGCGTCGTCTATTCGTCTTCTTCCTCTTCCCAGGTCATGTCCACCGTGGTCACGCTGGTGACGCGCTGCTCGTCGTTCATCTCGGTGAGCACCATCTCGGACTCGGTCGTGAGCCGCAGGTTGCCCTGACCAAACAGGCCGGTGAGATCGAGAAGGTAACGGCCGCTGCCGCTGCCGCTCAGCGAGATGATTTCGATGTCCTGGTTCGGGGCCATCTCGAGCATACCCTCGCCGGACGCTTGCGTCATGGTGACCTCGAGGCCGACGAGGTCACCGTCTAACTCGGTCAACTCGAAGAGGCTCGTCTGCTCGATGCTCAGCCCGCCCTGCGTCACGGTGCTGCTGCTTTCCCAGCGCGCACCGACGCCCACGGCTTCCTCGGGAAAAGGCGTGGCGAACTGTTCGAAGGTCCCCTCGAGGTCTTCGAACAGCGCCGCGAACTCCGGCTCAGCCTCCGGCGTATCGAGCTCAGCGCTCAAGACGACGCCGCGCTCGTTTATGACCATGCGCCCACCGGCACCCTGAAGCATGCCGATTCCCTCTTGAAGCTCTTGCAGGACCGCGCTGTCCACGCCTCCCGCCGCTTCCTCCACGAGGAGTTCGACCTCGCTATAGGCGAAGCTGTAGTGGATGTCGCCGGCCTCGCTGACCTCATCGACGGACGCCGTCATGGTCATACGGATGGGCGGCAGGTCAAAGGACGGCGTCTCCTCGCCGTCCATCTCGGCGCTGGTGGTGATGCGCTGGGTGAGCACGGTGGTGCTGGTCATACCCACCTCGGGCCGGTAGCGCAACTCCTGGCGCGGCTCGGCGCCGGGCTCGAGCAGCGTGACTTCCTGCGCTCCGGCCCAAACGAAGGCGAAAAACAGGACGAACAGCGATCTGTAAAGGTGCATCATCGGTAATTTCATAATATCGAGCCTAGCGAAGCCCGGCTCGCAAAGCTGTAAGCTCGCCTTCATTTGACTTTGTGTTCTCATGATTTGGGTTCTAATGAGAAGTGGCCACTTCGGCGGCTTGGGTTCGCCTCCTCCGGCTTAGCTGTCGACGTCGGCCAAGACGTCGATGTCCACCTTCATGAGCTCGCGCAGCAGGCTCGTCGCGAAGGAACCCTTGGGCAGGAAAAAACGGACGGTGTAGCCGTCCTCGTGCGGGCTGAGCGACAGCTCCGCAAGCCTCACCCGGGAGAGGCGCCGGTCGCCGTGCCGAGAGCGAAAATCCTCCGGGCGCAGGCCGAAGTGCGCGAGCGCCGCCCGCTCCACCTCACCCGCCTCGCCGGGACTCTCCTTCACCTTCTTGCCGTAGAGCGGGAGGGTGGCGCTGACCTCGAGGCGCTCGGCCCGGGGACTCTCGGCGCCGGCGTCTTCGACCAAAAAGGTCCCGCCGGTGTCGTGCTTGCGGGCCCAGTCACCGCTCACCAGGCGGTGGTAGAGCCCGCGCTCCAGGCGCAGGGCCAGGAGGTGGTTGAAGACCTGCGACTGCAGGGCGGAGAGGAAAAAGCGCTTCAGGCGGTGGTCGCCCGTCACCCGCTCGCCGCGCAGGAGGCGCAGGCCGTCGACGGCGTTGGTGCCGAAGCGGCCGAAGCGCTGCGGCCCGAAGTAGTTGGGCAGGCCCACCTCGTTGAGGCGCGCCAGCGTGGCCTCGGCGCGCGCGGCGGCGTCCGCCCCGGCGCCGCGCACCCGCACCGTAAAGAGGTTGCCGCGCAGGTGGCCGATGCCCAGCTTGTTCTTGTGACGCGAGCGCGCCAGGACCGTCACGCCGGCCAAGGACTCGAGCGCGTCCAGGGCCGCCGCGCTGGCGTTGGGCACGCTCAGCCACTGCCGGGTCACCGCCCACTTGTCCTTGAGACCGGCCACGCCGACGTTCTTTTCGGGAACGCCGGCCTGCCTGAGGGCCAGCACCAAGTCCCGCGTCGTCAGCCCCTCCTTCTCGACCAGGGCGTAGGCGTGCGAGCCGCCGCCGCTCGGTTCATAAAGGGGCACCTCGCTCACCCGGAAGTCCCCCGGCTCCGCGCGGATGCGTCCGCCGCTGCCCGGCAGCTCCGCGCTCACGGCGGGCAGCGCGGCCCAACTGAAGCGAAAGCGCGACAGGTCTTCAAGCAGGTCTTCAGGCAGGTCCTCGGCTGGAGGCGCTAAAGGCATTGGCTCAGTCGGCATGGCTCAGTCTACTCGAGCAACCGGCCAAGACGTGGGCGGGCCGGTCTCCAGTCACCGGTCCCCCAGTCATCGGCTGGTCCCCGAGTCAATTGTCGCGCTCGGCTCGGCCCGGCACCGTGAGCTCCGCGGCGTGCCGCGTGAGCTGCTCCTGCATGAGCTTCTGAGCGAGGCCAAAACGCGCGATCAGGCTGGGCGCCTCGAGCAGCACCTGGCGGCTGGCGGCCGGCACGCGCAGGTTGGCGCAGATAAAGGAGGCCTGGTGGACGGCGTCGCTGGGCATGGCCTTTCCAATCTGGCTCATGGCGTCGAAGGCAAAGGTCTGCTTGGCGTAGTCGCGAAAGACATCGAGCGCGTCCCAGGCGGCTACCTGCTCCCCATTCGGGTCGCCGCGCTCGAGCGGATAGGCCGCCTCCTCGACGCTGTAGTAGGGGTGGCTGACGGCGTCGATACCCTTCACCCGGCAACGCCCCTGCCCGTGCACCAAGATGTTGAAGGTGCCGTCGGCATTTTCGGCGACCGACATGAGATCGACGTAGGCGCCGACCTCGTAGGTCGCTACGATACCGTCGTTGAGGCGCGCGCTCGGCCGCGCCAGGACGATGACCAGGCGCTGGTTTTGCGTCTCCAGGCAATCTTTGACCATCGCCTTGTACCGCTCCTCGAAGATGAAGAGCGGCAGGGTCATGCCCGGAAAGACCACCGTCTCGGGCAGAGGAAAGAGGGGGAGATCCGCCACAAACCCAAGGTAGCAGGTCCCCCAAAACAAGAGTGCAGGACAGAGTAAGATTGGCGAAGCTAGCAGCCGCGCAAAGAGGCGACAGGCGCGAGATCGAGCCGTGACGGAACCCTCAGACGCATTCCAAGCGCAGTTCGACGCGCCGGCACTTCGTCCCTTTGACTGTGCTACGCTGTTCAGAAGTGTCAGGTGGTGAGAAGTGACCACGGAGCGAAAAATGAAGGTCGTCGGCAAGCGCGTTCCCTCGCGCGGCGGCCTTGTTGCCGCCGACAACCTCTTCCGCCTGGTCATCGACCTGCGCGGTGACAAACCCTTCTTTCCCAAGGGGTTTACAAGTTCAGGAGTTTTGAAGAAAAAGAAGCCTGGGAATGGAAGATGAGAACGCGCTAGAGGCTCGCCCACCGACGACCGAAGACCTCGTGCATCTCTAGGAAGCTCGAGCAGCAAAAGACGGGCGGCCAGACCCCTTAGAGCCAGCCCTTCGCCCGCGCCAGCCGTGCCGCCTCGACGCGGCCCTTCGCGCCCAGCTTGGAGATGGCCTCGGAGAGGTAGTTGCGCACGGTGCCGTCGCTGAGGCCCAGCTCCCGGGCGATGTCGGCGCTGCTGTAGCCTTGACCTGCCAGCCGCAGACAGCGGCGCTCGCGGTCGGTCAGGGGATCGGCCTCGCTCCAGGCCTCGGCGGCCAACTCCGGGTCTACGGCGCGGCCGCCCGCGTGGACGCGGCGGATCGCCTCGGCGAGTTCACGCGCGGGCGCGTCCTTGAGCAAATAGCCCGAGGCGCCCGCTTCCAGGGCCCGCCGCAAGTAGCCGGCCCGGGCGAAGGTGGTCAGGATGACGACCTTGAGCTCGGGCTGTTGCCGCTTCGCCTCGAGGGCGAGCTCGAGCCCGGTCAGCCCGGGCATCTCGATGTCGGTTAAGAGCACGTCCGGGCGGTGCTGCTGCACCATCTCCAAGCCTTCCGCGCCGTCACACGCCTGCGCCACCACCTCGATATCGCCCTCGAGCTCCAGAAGCGCCGCCAGGGCTCCTAAGACCATCGCCTGATCCTCGGCGATGAGAACGCGAATCATCCCTTGACCTCGAGAAGTTTGGGGGCCGGGACATGGGAGGCCGCGCCGGTCCCCGGCGGCAAGCGGACGAGCAGGCGCGTTCCCCGTGAGCCGTCGAGCTCGAGCTTTCCGCCTAGCGCGCTCACGCGCTCGCGCATCCCCGCCAGGCCCGAGCCCTCCGGCCCGGACATCCCGCGGCCGTCGTCACGGACCTCGAGCCGCACGTCACCGCCGTCCTCCTTGAGGCGGATGGTGCAGCGCGTTGCCCCGGCGTGGCGCAGCACATTGGTCACGGCTTCGCGCAGGACCAGGCTGAGGACGCTCTCTTGGGAAGGGCGCAAATCCAGCCTCTCGGCGTCGTACTCGAGCCTCACCCCCGCCGCCTCCAGAGCCAGCTTGGCGTTGGCGAGTTCACCTTTGAGGCCCACTGAGCGATAGCCCCTCACGGCAGCCCGGACCTCAAAGAGCGCCTCACGGGAGATGCGCTCGACATCCCCAATCTCCGCCGCCGCTTTTTGGGGGTCGCGCCCGGCGAGCTTAGCGGCGAGTTCGGACTTCAAGATGATCACCGAGAGGCTGTGGCCCAAGAGGTCGTGCAGGTCGCGGGCGATCCGTTCACGCTCGGCGATCTTCGCCAGCCGCTCGACCTCCTCGTGCGCCACGCGCAGCTTGGCGTTGGCACGCTCCCGCTCCGCCTCGACCCTGCCCTGAACGCCGATGACGACCGTAAAGACGAGCCCGAAGCCGAAGGGAATCAGCGCGTAGGGCGAGGCGTAGAGGACGAAGCCGACGTAGAGGGCCTGCAAAATGACGACGGCACACAAGCCGAAGAGAACGCGCTTAGCCAGGCGCGGCGGAGCGGCCCACCCTACCAAGTACGCGGCGTAGACGTAAAAAATCGCCGCGCCGGTGTTGAAAAACGACGCGACGAAGCCGAGCGTGGCCATGACCAAAGCCGCCCGGAACTGGTCACGGCCATCAAGCCAGTAGCTCCGAAAGTAGAGCGGCAGAAAAACCGCGATGAGCAGGCCCACCAGCAGCCAATCGAAGGCACTTCTCCCCGGGTCGAAGAGCGGCTGAAAGACGAGGTTAATGAGGTAGACGAGAGGGAAAAAGCTGTCCCAGCTCGAGCCCTCCGGCAGCAGCCGGATCCCTTTGCCTAACCTGGTCATGTTCATACCAAGAGCATAAGGGAAGGCGCGCCCTCCTTCAGGCGTCGCGCCTTCCGCTTCGGGACTCAGGGCGCCCTCCGCGCCTCTGCGTGATGCAAGACGGTGCGGGTGTCCGGTTGGGAGTTGCCCAGCTTGGACGCGGGTTTCACCGCAGGTTCTCCTCCAGCAGGTTCTCCTCGAGAAAGTCGAGCACTCTGGGCCACGAATCGGCGGCGGCCTCCGCGTTCGCTTGGGCCGTGCCGCCCATCGCCAGCCCCAGGATCGCCTCCGTGCCCCAGGTCGGCACGTAGGGGTTCAGGATGAGATGCCCGGCTTCCTCGTACTCGAGGTGCTCCAGCGGACGGTCGTGCCCCTCAAGCCGCTCGAGCGCGCGCTCGGCCATCAGCGTGCTTGGCCAGAGCGCGTCGTCGCCGCCGGAAATCAGCAGCACCGGGCCGCCGATGTCTTCAACGGGAATGACGGCCTCGTCGCCCTCGTAGCGCTCCAAGCTCTCCCGGTAGAGGGGCTCGAGGACCATCGTCTCCGGGTCGTCCGGCAAGGTCTCGGGCATCGCCGCGTAGGGCACGAAGGGGAGCCCTTCACCCGCTAGCGACCACGACGAGCGCGGCGTGAAGTCGGTGAAGGAGATTCCCTGCCAGACGACGTTCGAGGGTACGTAGGCGACCACCGCGCGCACCTCCGGGCGGCGCGAGGCGACCAGCAGCGCCGCCTCGCCGCCCTTTGAAGCGCCCACCAGCACGATACGCCCCTCGTCCACCGCGTCTTGCGCCGCGAGCCAGTTGAGAGCGGTATAGAAGGTCTCGAGCGGCACCTCGATGAGCTCTTCGGGAAGCTCGTCCACCCCGAAGTAGGCGAGCGCCAGCACCGCGTAGCCGCGCGAGGCCAGCAACGCCGCCCAGCCCTCGTCGAGGCCGCCCTCGGAACCGCCCAGGACGATGACCGTCGGGTGCGGGCCGTCGCCGGGAGGGGTGAAGAGGGTGCCGACGAGCCCCTCGTCGCGAACCTCGGTGCGGGTCACCTCGGGGGCGACGGCTAAGCGTTCGGCCGCGGCGGTCGCGACCGTCTCGCCGCTGACCTCGGCCCCTAAGGTGACGACCCAGGGCTCGAGGCTGCTTAAGAAAAACCCGGCCTCCGGCTCGCCCTCGGGCTGCATCGACCAGAAGAGGCCCATCGGGTCGGCCTCTACGTAGGTTCCCTCGAGGGGGGCCTGACTCGCCGGCTCAACCGTACCGTCCTCGGCGACCTCGAAGGTGGCGTAGGAGGCCCAGAGGAGGTCCGTTTCGTCCGCCATGCGGGCGCGCAGGGTGACTTCGCTGCCCGCTTCGAAACCGCTCAGGGTGATCGTCACCGGGGTATCGCCGAGCGCGCTCTGTGGCTCGAGGATGATCTCTTGAGCAGTCGCGAACTGGTGCGCGCTGAAGGTAAGGATTAGAAGGAGAAGGGTTTTCATAGTTGCTCCTTTCGGGAGGAAGGTCATGTGGCTAGGCCGCTCAGCCGTAGGTCCTGCCCTCGTCGCGCTTGTAGGCCCAGACGGCGATCATCAAGAACACTGCCGTAAAGCCTAGCAGCACCAGCACGTGAACCCAGGGACTGCCGCCTTGACTGGCGCCGAGCCGCCCCAAGGCGAGCTGCGCGTAATGGTACGGCGGCAGGAAGGGCGCGATAGCCTGCACAAACTCGGGTAGCGCAAAAATCGGTATCCACAGCCCCGAGGCGAAAGCGAGCGGCAGGTAGAGGATGTTGATGGCGGTAGGCGCGGAGTTGGGGCCTAAGAGGTAGCCGAACGCCAGCCCCATCGCGCAGAAGGGGAAAGCGCCCGCGAGCAGCGTACCGAAGAGTGCCAGCCACGTGCCCAAGGGGAGGGAAACATCGCCGAAGAGGAAGCCGAGCGCGAAGAGCGACAGCGCCACCAACGCGCTGAAAAGCAGCGCCATGACGATTTTGGCGACGAAGTAGGCCAGCGGCGGCATCGGCGACACGCGTTTGAGGCGCATCCACCCCTGCCCCCGCTCGACGGCGACCCCGACGCCAAACCCGAACAGTGCCGCGCCGATGATGCCGAACGCGCCGTAGGTGGCGAGCAGGTAGGTGGCGCTGTTTACCGGCCCGGAGCCCTGATTAAAGGTGAGGCCGAAGATGGTGTAGAACATCAGCGGAAAGGCCAGCACCGAGACCGAGTAGGCGGGCAGCCGCCAGAGCTTGAGAAACTCGGTTTTGGCCTCGAGCCAGTAGACCCGCACCACGTTACGCTTGGATTTGGGGGTAGCGGCGACGGTAGGCATCGTTTCGGTACTCATGCGCGTCTCAGGTTGGAATAGGCTTCTCTGTAAAACTGAACACGCGACCCCGCGGCGCGGTCGTAGGGGGTGCGCTGTAAGCGCGAGAACAAGCTGACGACGTAGAGCGCAACCAAGAGCAGCGACAGCGTTACCATCCCGAGCTGCCACGCCGTCACCGTTTCAGAAGCGGCGATACGGTAGCTTGCGGTGTGGGCGAGTTCCCAGGGCGTGAATTTAAGGGCACTACGCAGGAGGCTTTTCCCCCACGGTAAACGCTCCCCTTGTAAGTCCACCACGCGCAGCCCCAAAACCCGCTTGCCGAGCGTCGCGCCGCGCCCGGACGCTTCGCTCAGGGCAAAGTACAAGACCACGGGCAGGGTGATCGCAAGCAGGCTCAAAAGCTGCGTCCGCCACGGCTCACCCGGCCACGGCCAAGCCGCGCCGTAGACCAGCGCGGGCACCGCAAGCATGAGATAGAGAAAGATCACCCCTGAGTCCACACCGTAAGCGACCAGCCGCCGCCAAGGAGGGGCCGAGGTCGTTTGCGAAGTTATCAGCGTCATTTGCTCGTCTCCTTGGTGAGGGCTAAGAACGCCTCCTCGAGCCCCGCCCCGGAGACCTCGAGGCCGGAGAGTTCGGGGTCGCGCGTAAGCAGCTCCAACACCACCGGCTCCGCCTGGCTCACCAAGATGTCGGTCTGCGCCCCGTCGCGCGTAACGCTGCTGACCTGCGACCACGCCCGGATGGTCTCCAAGGGGACGCGCGTCGCGCAGCGCACCCGCCGCCCCGCCGTGCGCGCTTTGATATCGCTCGGACTACCCTCGGCGATGATGCGCCCGTGGTTTAGGAGCACCACGCGGTCGGCGAGCGCGTCGGCCTCTTCTAAGTAGTGGGTTGTCAAAAGCACCGTCTTGCCGCCCGCGATAAAGCCCCGCATCCCTTCCCAGAGCGAGCGCCTCGAGCCCACATCTAACCCCGTGGTGGGCTCGTCCAAAAACAAGAGGTCGGGGTCGCCCACGAGCGCCAGCGCCAGGTGCAGCCGCCCCTTCTGCCCACCCGAGAGCTTGCCGTAGAGCCTGCGCTCGAGCCCCATCAGCCCGGTACGCTCTAACACGTCGCCCAGCGGCAGCGGCTGCGGATAGTAAGACGCGAACAGCGCTACGTGTTCGCGCACCGTAAGCGTCTCCGGTACCCCGGAAAGCTGCAGCATCGTCCCAACTCGCATCCGGCTTTCTGCGGCCTGCGGGTCGGCCCCAAAAAGCCTTGCCGCGCCCGCACTCGGCCTGAGCAGCCCCAACATCAACCCGACCGCCGTGGTTTTGCCCGCCCCGTTAGGGCCTAAAAGCGCCACCACCTCGCCAGGACGGAGCGCCAGCGATACGTTGTCTAACGCCGTCACCTCGCCGTAGCGTTTGCTGACCGCCCGCAGTTCAGCCGCAGGGGGTGCGCTAGCTTGCGCCGTCTGCGCGGTGGGAAAAGTGTACGTCTGCACCATCTCGCCTCCTTGAAAGCCAGTGTGACAAAAAGGGGCCGACGGGGTTAGTGGCGGGTGTCAGGGCGGGGAGGTGACAGCTGTCATCGGGTTGCTACCCGCCGCCTCGCTCACGGCGTGAGCAACCGCCCTTCTTTAGCCCTTGGTTGGCCTTTGATTACTGCCCCCGGCGGCCCAGCAGCGCTTCCGCCGCCCGCTTGCCCGAGAGGATGGCCAGCGGGATGCCGCCGCCGGGGTGGACGGTGCCGCCCGCCAGGACGAGGTTGTCGAGGCCGCGCAGCTTCTGCCCCGGCTTGAGGGCCAGGCGCAGGCCGTGGGGGGCGTGGCCGTAGAGGCTGCCGCGCCAGCCCGTCTTGGCGAAGTCCGCGGGGGTGAGCCAGTGCCTGAGCCGGATGCGGGGCGTCACCTTGAGGCCGCGGCGCTCGAGCCTTTCGATCAGAAGTTCGGCGTAAAAGGAGGCCTCGTGCTCCCAGTCGAAGCCGCCCTCGGGCAGGGCGGGCGCGTTGACCATCACGAACAGGTTCTCGTGGCCCTCCGGCGCCTGGTCGGGGTCGGACTTGGCGGAGACCGACAGGTAGAGGGTCGGGTCGTCGGCGGGCCGGCCCGCGCGAATCGCCCTGAACTCGCTCTCGTAGTCGCGGGGAAAGAAGATGTTATGGTGCCTCAAATCGCGGCTCCTGCCCTCGAGCCCGAGCAGGAGGACGAAGCCCGACAGCGACGGCTCGCGCGCCTCGAGGGAGCTGCGCAGCCCCAGGAGCTTGTGGGTGTGAACGAGGTCGAGCGCCGCGACCACCGCGTCGGCGCCAAAGGTGCCCGACGCCGTCAGCGCGCCGATCACGCGGCCGTCACGGACCTCTAGGCTCAGGGCCTCCGCGCCGGTGACGACCTCGACACCGAGCCGAGCCGCCAGCGTGCCGAGCTCCTGGACCAGCCGACCGATGCCGCCGTGGGGGTAATAAGCGCCCAGGCCGACCTCCGCCCACATCACGTTGTGGGTGACCGCCGGGGCGCGAAAGGGGTCGGCGCCCAGGTAGGTGGCGAAGCGCAAGAAGAAGGGCTCGAGCTCGGGGCTGACGCGGTAGCGGGCCAGCAGGCGCTCGAGGCCGAGGCCGGGATAGGCGCGCAGGCCGTAGCGGAGCCCGTAGCGCAGGAGCGCCGCCGGCCCCGGCGAAGGGCCGTAGACGAAGGTCGGCGCCGCGGCTTCAAAGAGCCGGCGCGAGAGGTCGAGGAGCCCGGTATAGGCCTTGGCCTCATCCCTGCTCAGCTGCGCGGTGGTCCTGGCGACGTTCTGGTGGACCTCCCAGACCCGGCCCGAGGCGAAGTGGTAGCGGCAGAGGGGGGCTAGGGGCGTCAGCGCCACCGGCAGGCTCTCGCCCGCCGCCTCGAAGACGCTGCTCAGGACCCGCGGCAGGGTGAGGACGCTGGGGCCGGTGTCGAAGCGGTAGCCGTCGCGGGCGTAGACGCCGGCCTTGCCGCCCAGCTCGGGCGCCTTCTCGAGCAGCGTGACCTGGGCGCCGCCGAGCGCCAGGTGAACCGCCGCGGAGAGGCCGGCGAAGCCCCCGCCCAGGACCAGCGCCGAGCGGGGCGGCTTGGCCCCCTTACGGAAGCTCATAGCTTCGCCCCTTCCATTCGTAGCCGCCGCGCCGCCACAGGGCCCTCACCCCGATCAGCCAGAGCGGGTAGGCCATGAGGGGCTGCAAAAAGGCCTCGAGCGGGTTGCGGCGCGTCTTTAGGCAGGTGAGCGCGCGCTGCACAAGCCCCAAGGCGGCGAGGAGCAGCCACTGCGGACTCCAGAGGGCAAAGAGGTAGGGCAGGCTGTAGGCCAGGGTGTTGAGCAACAGGCTGAGGCCGAGCGCCCAGGGGCTGCCCAGATGCACGGCCAGGAGGCTCTTGGAGAAGCCCGCCACCACCTCGTCGTGGCCCCTGTACATGCGCGTGCCGATCATTCTCCCCCCGACCGCCAGGGCTACCCGGCAACCCGTCGCCTTGGCGAGCTGACCCATCTTAACGTCCTCGAGCACCGAAGCGCGCACCGCCCGGTGACCGCCCACGCCCCAGTAGGCGGCGCGCGTCCACAGCATGAGCTGACCGTTGCCCGCCGACAGCGAGGCCACCGGCGCGTACCTGACCCCCAGGTAAGGGAGTCCGCCCAGCAGCACCATGTCGATGAGCGGCACGGTGAGGCGCTCCATCAGGCTGTGGGTGAGCTGCCGGGGCCAGACGCTCAGGTAGTCGGCGCGCGCCCGCTGGCGAAAGGCCAGCAGCGCCGGCAAGGTTCCCGCCCCCCAGCGCACGTCGGCGTCGGTGAAGACGAGCAGGTCGCCTCTTGCCGCCTCGGCGAGCTGCTGGCAGGCCCAGTTCTTGCCGCTCCAGCCGCGCGGCAGGGGCTGACCCTTCAAGACCCGCAGGGCGGGGTAGCGCGCCGCGTGCTCCTCCAAGACGCTAGGCGTGCGGTCGCTCGAGCCGTCGTCGAGGACGAGGACCTCCAAAGCGCCCTGGGCCAGCAGGCGGGGCAGGGTTTCGGGCAGGTTGTGCGCCTCGTCGCGGGCGGGCACCAGGACGGACACGCGCGGCAAGCGCGCCACTCGCCCCGGCCGCAGGACCGGGAAGAAGGCGAGGTTGCTCACGAGGACAGCGAACTGCAGGCCGAGATAGAGCGCCGCGACGAGAAAGAGCAGGTCTAGGAGCGCCATGTTCAAGAGCGCCATGTTCAAGATCGCCACAGCCGCTCCAGCCAGGCGCTGCGCTGGTGGCTGCTGCGCGTGCCCGTCAACAGCGAGGCGAAGCCCGGCAGCGGCGTTTCCGGGTCGTGCCGGGCCACCAGGCCGTCGATCTCCTCCAACAGGCTTCCCAGCGCCGCCGCCAGCGCCGCCGTCAGGGCGGCCCTCGAGTCCCCCGGCGCAAGGGCCGCGCCCACGTTCAAGTAGGCCTCGGGCTTTTCGGCGCCGCGCACCACCACCCGCGCGCCCATGGGCACGAGCGGCAAGGCCGCTTGCCGGGCGAAAAAGGCGGCGCCCTCATGGAGAGGGCCGGGCGGCCCCGGCGGCCGCAGCGCTCCCTCGGGATAGATGACCAGCACGTCGCCCTGCGTAAGCCGCCGCAGCGCCTCGCGCGGCTCGCTCCGGCCGATCGCGCCGCGGTGCCTGAAAAAGCTGAAGCGCCCCAGCTGTACGTCGTCCATCACCAGCGCCACCCTTCGGCCCTCGCAGCTCAAGAGCAGCCAGGCGAGGTAGCCGTCCCACCAGGCGTGGTGGTTGGCCGCCAGCACAAAGGCGCCCTGGGGCAGGGGCGCGCCCTTCGACCACACCCCGCTCAGACCGCGCCCGAGGGAGCGCCGGACCAGCAGCGGCAGCGAGGCGGCGATGAGCGCCCCCACGGCCTGGCCCCCGCGCCGCCTCGAGCCCTTGCCCACCCCTCTCACCGGCCCCCTCCCTGTGACTCTCGCTGTGACTCTCGCTGTGACTCTCGCTGTGACTCTCTTTGCGCCCCTCTTCGTGCCTGTACCCCCGGCCTTCCCGCCTCGGGCCAGGCCCGAAGGCTCAGCGCGCCCATCGCCAGGAGGGTGACGAGGGCGGCAAGGGGCAGGCCGAAGACCAGGAGCCCGACGCTCATGAGAAAGGCCTGGACGACGAAGACGAGGCGCAGCTCGAGACCGCGCTCACCCACAAGGCGGGGCTCGAGCCGCGCGAGCAAGACCAGCAGTACCAGCCCGGCCGCGTACCAGCCGAGAAAGTTGCTGAAGGGCACGCCGTAGTAAGGGCCCGGCGGCGTCCAGGTCCAAAAGCCCTGCTGCACCATCAGCGGGTCCAAGCCGAGGTCCCAGGCCACCAAGGCCAAGGGCGCCCAGAGGAGCTTATGGCGGCTCGGCGCGACGGCCAAGGCCACCAGCGCAAAGGCCCACCAGCCGAGCGGGACGATGACGGGCACGCCGGCGAGGTTGGGATGGGCCTCGCTGTAGAGGTAGGAGCCGAAGGGAAAGCCCGTCCGGCTGCCCAGCCACTCCACCGCCCAGCCGAAGCTCACGGCCACGGCGAAGAGCGCCCAGGCCCTGGCGCCGTAGCGCTCCAGGGCGTAACCGAGCACGCCGAACGCCAGCAGCCCGGTGCTGATATGGGCGATGAGGGGAAAGGCCTCGGGCGCGAGCGGCGCGGGCACCATGCTGAGGGCCCAGAGGACGAGCGCAAAGCGCCACCAGGCGCCCAGCGCGCTCCCCAGCGCCAGGGCGCGCGGCCAAGCGCGCGGGTGCAGGACGAGCGTGAGGCCGAAGCCGACGAGCAGGTTGGTGACTAAGAAGAAGAGCGCCTCTTCGATGGGCAGCCCGGCCAGGTGAAGACCCGAGGTCTGCTCGGGGCTGATCCACCAGATGCCGCTGCGGATGGCTACCCAGTCGGCCAGCCACAGGTAGAGGGTCGGCAGGGCCAGACCCGGCGCCAGCACTCTCCCCCGCCCCACCAGCAGGTCGCCGCCAAAGCCCCACTGCAGGGCCAGGAGCGGACAGGCCCAGGCGGCGATGAGGCCGAAGTAGCGTCCCGCCTCATAGCCAAGGGCGAGCAGCCCGGCCGCGCTGAGCCCCAGGAAGAAGAGCGCCCCAGCGAGGCGCAAGCGCGGCCTTGGCGCGCGCTCGGACGGGCTCACGCGCCGCGCCAGGAAGAAGAGAAAGAGCCCGGTCAGGACGGGTTGGAGCAGAAAAAAGGCGTACTCCTCGACGGGCACGTAGCCGACCGTCCCCAGGACCCGGCCCGCGCCGTAGCCCCAGACGCCGCTCGCCACCAGGTAGTTGTCCCAGGGCGTGGTGTAGACGAAGGCCAGCACCAGGTGGGCCAGGAGCGCCAGCCAGGCGGCCCGCGAGCTGCCGCCGAGGCTGCCGGGAAGCGCTTGGCCGCGCCGCAGGTCGCGCCAGGTCAGCAGCGCGAGCACTACAATGGGCGGCAGGATGAGGGCGAGATGGAACTGAAGGTAGGTCATGAGGAGCGCTCAGGAGACAGGGGTCGGAAGTCCGACCAGAAGCTCACGACTCCTGACTCCTTCCTGAACCCGTCACCGGCGCCGCTCCAGGTCTTTGAGCACGACCCTGGCGGCGTTCCGACCCGAGGCGCCCATGATGCCACCGCCGGGGTGGGTGCTGGCGCCCGTCAGGTAGAGGCCCTTTAAGTGCGTGCGGTACTCGGCCATGCCCAGAAAGGGGCGCAGCGCGAACATCTGGTCGAGGCTCATCTCGAGGTGCATGACGTTGCCCTTATGGAGCCCGAGCTCGCGCTCGAGCCACAGCGGGTGCTGAAAGAGGCTGCCCACCACCTTGTCCCTGGTGCCGGGGGCGTAGCGCTCGTAGAGGTCGAGGATGCGCTCGGCCACCGCGTCACCGATCTCGTCCCAGGTGCCGCGCTTCAGCTTGTAGGGAAAGTACTGCGCCCAGAGCCACAAGACCTCGCCGCCGGGCGGCGCCAGCGACGGATCCACCGCGCTGAAGCTCATGGCGACGAGGGGCGGGTCTCCTGCGGGCTCACCGCGGAGATAGTCGCCGTAGGCCGCCAGGATCTGCTCGCGGTCGCGGCACAAGAGCCCGAGCCCTCTTCTGGCCTCGTCGCCGGGGTGGGCGCGGTAGCGAACCGGCGCGTCGAGGGCGAGGCGCAAGACGGCGCCGAAGCCGTTCCCCACCCGCATCCCCTCGGCGCCGGGCGGGCGCTGCTCCGGGGGCAGCAGTTTGGTAAAGGTGGTAAGCGCGTGCGTGCCCGCGACCACCGCGCGCGCGGTGTAGAGCTCGCCGGCCACCACCACGCCGACGGCGCGGCCGCCCTGGACGACGATTCGCTCGGCGGGCGCGTTCACGAAGACCTCGCCGCCGTGCGCCTCTATATGCCGCCCCAAGGCCTGGGTGAGCTCGCCCGAGCCGCCGCGGGGCCGGGCCATGCCGCCCTCGTGGTAGAGCGGGTGCCAGAGGAGAAAGGGCGCGGTGACGGCCTCCGTGGGCGGCGGGCCCGACTGCGCCGCCATCCACACCAGCGGCGCCTTGACCTTCTCCTCGCGGAAGTAGCTGTCCACCACATCAAAGTAGGGGCGCATGATCATCGGCAGGGCGCGCTTCCAGTCCTTGGCGGCCTTGCCGAAGACCATCTTGCGGCCCAGGTTTAAGGGGCTCGGCACGCTCAAGAAGAGGTCCTTGACGACCCTCGCGAAGGGCCGCCAGTCGTCCAGAAAGCGCCCGTAAGCCTCGCCCTCGCCGGGGAACTTGGCCTCGAGCGCGTCGATCGTCTCCCCCTCGTCGCGGTAGATGAAGAGCGCGTCGCCGTCCTCATAGGGCGCGAAAAAGAGCGGGTCGATGTCGATGTAGTCGAGGCCGTAGCCTTCTAAGCCGAGTTCTTGAACGATGGGCGTGAGCCTGATCAGGATGTGCGCGCTGCCGCCCAGGTCGAAGCGGTAACCCGGAACGAGCTCCTCGGTGACCACCGCCCCGCCTATGCGCGCGCGCCGCTCGAAGACGGCCACCCGCAGGTTGGCCTGCGCGGCGTAGGCGGCGGTGATGAGCGCGTTGTGGCCCGCGCCGACCACGATCAGGTCGTAGTCGTGCACGCCGGCTTTGGCAGGCTTGCGTTGGGTCATCAGGCGACGCCGCGGCCGCAGGCGTAGACCGCCCTGGGGATGAGCGCCAGCCGCTCGAGCGGCCTCAGGTGCGCCCGCCGGGTCAGGTTGTCGTAGCCGTTTTGGCGCAGCTTGGCGACGATGGCCTCGTAGTTGAGCGCGGCCACCCCGACGGCGGTTCGCGCCGGGCAGGACAGCTTGGGGATGCCCTGCCAGCCCTCGCGGTAGAGCGCGTGGGCCAGGGCGGCGAGTTCTTCTAAGAGCGCGACATAGCCTTCGCTCACCCGGCCGGCCTCCAAGTCCTCGACGGCGACCCCAAAGCGCGCCATCAGCTCGGCGGGCAAGTAGCATCTGCCCGCCGCCAAGTCCTCGCCCACATCGCGCAAGATGTTGGTGAGCTGCATCGCCTGGCCGAGCGCCAGCGCCTGCTCGAGCGTGCGTTCGCCGCCGCTGTAGCCGGCAATCGGCGCGACCAGCCAGCCCACCACCCCGGCCACCCGGCGGCAGTAGAGCATGAGCTCGTCTAAGTCCTGGACCTGCCTGGGATGGACGTCGCTGCAGAGGCCCAGGTGCAGTTCGGCAAAAGCCGCGAAGGGCACCTGGTGACGCTCCAAAATCCAGGTAAGACCGAGCTCGGTGGCGCTGCCCCCGTCGGGCGCGCCCAGATAGGCTCGCTGCACGCCCTGCCACCAGGCTTCGAGCCGGCGCTGCGCCTCCTCGGGCGTAGCTGCCTCGTCGACGGCGTCGTCACCGCTGCGGCACACCGCGTAGACGACGTGAACGGCGCGGCGCTGCTCGCGCGGAAAGAGCCCCGAGCCCAGATAGAAGGTACTGCTGTGCTCGCGGGTCAGCCGGCCACAGCAGGCGATAGCCTCCTCGAGCTTGGCTGTGTCCACACTTGACCCCATCGCCTCTAACCCCATCGCCTCTAACCCTATCGCCTCCGCCGTCCGCGGCCCCAGGTGCTTTGGGGGCGGCTTGCCGTGACCTCTTGCCACCGACTTGCTACCGGCTCGGTAGCAGGCCCCTACAAGATGCCAGACTCTACCCCGGCGCCCGCCCCGAGACGGTGAAGTGCTCAGCAATCTTATCCCCTAGAGGGCACTTGCTGGCCGTAGGTCTCCCGCACGTAGTCCTCGAGCATCCTGTTGAAGTCGTCGACCAGGCCGGGGCCGCGCAGCGTGGTCACCAAGGCGCCGTCGCGGTAGACGGGCGCGCGCGGGTCCTCGCCCGCGCCCGGCAAGGAGATGCCGATGTTGGCGTGCTTGGACTCGCCGGGGCCGTTCACCACGCAGCCCATCACCGCCACCTTGAGCGTCTCGACGCCGGGGTAGCGCTCCTTCCACTCGGGCATCTGCCTCTTCAGGTAGCTTTGGATGTCGCGGGCCATCTCCTGGAAGAGGGTGCTGGTGGTGCGCCCGCAGCCGGGACAGGCGGTGACCTGCGGTGCGAAAGCGCGCAGGTCCAAAGCCTGGAGAATCTCTTGCGCCGCCTCGACCTCGCGCTCGCGCGGCGCGCCCGGCTCGGGGGTAAGCGACACGCGGATGGTGTCGCCGATGCCTTCGGCCAGCAAGACGCTGAGGCCCGCCGTGCTGGCCACCACCCCCCGGACGCCCATGCCCGCCTCGGTGAGGCCCAGGTGCAGGGCGTAGTCGCAGCGCGCGGCCAGGCGGCGGTAGACCTCCCAGAGGTCGCGGACGGCCGAGACCTTGGCGGAAATTATGATCTTGTCGCGGCCCAGGCCGTAGGACTCGGCCATCATCGCCGAGTGCAGGCCGGACTCGAGCATGGCCTCGAGGGTCACCTCGCCCGCCTCCTGGGGACGGGCCCTGCTGGCGTTCTCGTCCATCAGCCGCGTCAACAGCGCCTGGTCCAAGGAACCCCAGTTGACGCCGATGCGCACGGCTTTGTCGTGCTCGAGCGCCACCTCGATCATCGTCTTGTAGTTGACGTCGTGGTGCCGGCCGGCGCCCACGTTGCCGGGGTTGATGCGGTATTTGTCGAGCGCCTGGGCCGCAGCGGGAAACTCGCGCAGGAGGATGTGGCCGTTGTAGTGAAAGTCGCCAACGAGCGGCACCGGGGCGCCCATGTCATGCAGGCGCCGACGGATCTCGGGCACCGCTCGAGCGGCCTCCTTGTTGTTGACGGTGATGCGGACGATCTCGCTGCCCGCCTCAGCCAGTTGCGCCACCTGCACGGCCGTCGCCGCGGCGTCGGCGGTGTCGGTGTTGGTCATCGACTGCACCACGATGGGATGGCCGCCGCCGATCCACACCCCACCGACGTTGACCGCCACCGACTTGCGCCTCACTCCCTTCACCGTCACCCTCTCCACCGTCACCCTCTCGACCGTCAAAACCTCATCCTTCCTTGGCAGTCTACCCAAAAGCGCCGAGGGCTGGGTGAGCCGCGCCTACGCAGCACTTCCACAAGTCACTCACCAGAAACCCCGTCCTCTCCCGGCGCCAAGCCGACGGGCTCGACACGTGGAAGCTCAGCAAAGACCCGAACCAAGCTTGACAGAACATAGCGCTATATTTAATATATCAAAGAAGGGAATGAAGCTTTCGAAAGGATCCAGCATGCGCACGAACGGCATTCACCACGTCACCGCCATCGCCGGCGACCCGCAGGAGAACCTCGACTTCTACGCGGGCGCCCTCGGCATGCGCCTGGTCAAGCGCAGCGTCAACCAGGACGACCCCGGCAGCTATCACCTCTTTTACGCCGACGCCGAGGGGCGCCCCGGCACCGACCTCACCTTCTTTCCGTGGACGCGGCTGGCGCCGCGCCGCCCCGGCGTCGGCCTGACGAGCGAAGTGGCGCTGGCGGCTCCCGCGGGCAGCCTCGGCTACTGGGCGGAGCGGTTGGAGCGGTACGGGGTCAAGCTGGGCCGTCCGCAGGCGCGCTTTGGCGAGCAGGCCTTGCCCTTTCGCGACCCCCACGGCCTAGCGCTCGCCCTGGTCGAGATCGGCGAGGACCGTCCCTTCAGCCCCTGGGAAGAGAGCCCGGTCCCGGCGGCAGAGCAGCTTCGCGGCATTCACGCCTTGCGCGCGCTAGAGCGCGACCTCAGCCTCACCGCGCGCTTTCTGACCGAGGTGATGGGCTTCACGGCCGTTGGCGACAGCGGATCCTGGCGGCGCTTCAGCGCGGGCGGCGGCTCCGGCAGCTTTTTCGACGTGCAGGAGCGCCCGCAAGAGGGGCGCGGCCAGTGGGGCACGGGCAGCGTTCACCACCTGGCCTGGCGCGTCCCGGACGAGGAGGCGCAGGAGGCCCTGCGAGAGCGCGTCGCGGCGGCGGGCCGCCGGCCCAGTGACATCATCGACCGCTTCTGGTTCAAGTCGGTCTACTTCATGGAGCCCGGCGGGGTGCTCTTCGAGCTCGCTACCGACGGCCCCGGCTTCGCGGTCGACGAGGACCCGGCGCGGCTGGGGGAAGGGCTGGTCCTGCCCCCTTGGCTCGAGCCGAGCAGGCGCGACATCGAGGCGGCACTGCCTCCCCTGCGCTCCCCGCGATTGGCCGCCGAGGTCGGTGAATGATCCGTGAATGATCCGCGAGTCGATTCGGCGCTGCGCCGCGAGCTCACCGAATCGCCGACACCTGGACCGCCGATACCTGGACCGCCGATACCTTCCTATGCCTTGAACCTATGCCTTGAACCGCAGCATAGCCGCCACCCGCCGTGCCTGGTGTGGCGGTCGGCGGGTGTGCGTAGGCTCTTTTGGTTTCCCCGTCCAAAAGATGTCTTAGCTTAGCAATTCTTCGCTGGGCCCTGCAAGGGACCAAAGTCGCCAGAGCCTAATCCTAAAGTCTTAGGACCGCTCCGCCGGCACGCTCGAGCACCGGCATGCCCGAACCCATGGTGATTTTTGCTAAACTCAGCCTGATGCTCTTTACCCGCGACAAGCTCGAGCGCAGCGAAGCGAGCTCGCTGGCGCCCTATGCGGCACTCGCCAGTACCTCCAAGGGGCGCCTGCACCCCGAAGGCGAGTCGCGCTTTCGCACCGCCTTTCAAAAGGATCGCGACCGGGTGATTCACACCTCGGCCTTTAGGCGCCTCGAGTACAAGACCCAGGTCTTCGTCAACTACGAGGGCGACTACTACCGCACCCGCCTCACCCATACCTTAGAGGTCGTTCAGGTCGCCAGGAGCATCGCGCGGGCCCTGGGCCTAAACGAGGACCTGGCCGAAACCATCGCGCTCGCCCACGACTTAGGCCACCCGCCCTTTGGCCACGCCGGCGAAAAGGCGCTCGACACGCTCGCTAAGGACGTGGGTGGCTTCGATCACAACAAGCAGTCCTTGCGCATCGTCACCAGCCTCGAGCGGCGCTACCGGGACTTTCCCGGCCTCAACCTGAGCTGGGAGACGCTCGAGGGCATCATGAAGCACGAGACCGACTACGACCTGCCCAGCGAGGGCTGGGAGCCCGACAAGCAGCCCACCCTCGAGGCCCAGGTGGTCAACTTGGCCGACGAGTCGGCCTACAACGCCCACGACCTGGACGACGGCCTCAGGTCGGGCCACTTAAAACCCGATCACATCGCCGAGGTGCCCGTCATCGCCGGGTTGATGCGCGAGCTCGGCCTCAGGCCGCAGGGCTTCAGCAACGAGAGCCGCTACCTGCTCATCCGCGAGCTCCTGGGCCTCATCATCACCGATGTGGTCGAGCACACCCACCGCGCACTCGAGGAGAGTAGCGTAGCCTCGCTTGCGGACGTGCGTGATGCGCCGACCAAGCTCGTCGCCTACTCCCCGGAGATGGCCGAGAGGTTGCGCGAGCTCAAGCGCTTCCTTTACGAGAACTTCTACTTCCACTACCGGCTGATCCGCATGACCAAAAAGGCCGAGCGCATCTTGGAGGCCATCTTCTGCGCCTACCTGGACCTGCCCACCATGCTGCCGCCCTCGGTGCGCGAGCACGCCGAGGAGGTCGGCCTCATGCGCGCGGTCACCGACCATCTGGCGGGCATGACCGACCGCTACGCCGGCGACGAGTACCGCCGCCTCTTCGACCCCCACGCGCTGACGTGA
>JALZLY010000131.1 GCA_030858465.1 Deinococcota bacterium | reverse complement strand
CCGTGCCGACGGCGCCGAGGGCGATGGCGGCGCCGGTGGCGCGGCCCTGGTGCCTCATGGGCTCGTACTCGGGCTCGCGGAAGTACATATAGACCACCACTCGAGCATAAAAATACACCGCCACCACACTGGTGACGATGGCAAAGACCGCCAGGGTGATGTGCCCCGCGGCGATGGCCGCCTGGAAGACCAGGACCTTGGCGACGAAGCCCGCCAGGGGCGGAATGCCCGCTAAGCTCAGCATGAAAAGGGCGAAGGAGGCGGCCAGCCAGGGCCGGGTTCGGCCGAGCCCGGCGAAGCGCTCTAGGTCGTCGCCCTTGTCGTTGTCGTCGCTCAAGAGCGTCAGGGCGGCAAAGGCGCCCGCCGTCATCAGCGTGTAGGCGGTCAGGTACCAGATGGCCGCGTGCATGCCCAGCTCGTTGGCGGACAAGACGGCCAGGGCCAGGTAGCCCGCGTGCGCCACCGCCGAATAGGCGAGCATCCGTTTGACCCCGCGCTGGCGCAGGGCCACCACGTTGCCGATGACCAGCGTGAGGCCGGTGAACAGCGCCAGGACGGTGTTCCAGGCGGTGCCGTAGACCGACAAGGTGGGCAGGGCGACGATGGCGACGCGCAGGATGGCCGCAAAGGCCGCGGCCTTGACGACCACGCTCATGTAGGAGGTGATCGGCGTCGGCGCGCCGGTATAGGCGTCGGGCGCCCACTGGTGAAAGGGCGCCAGGGCCACCTTGAAGGCGAGGCCGATAAGCATCATCAACCCGCCCAGGGTGAGCAAGAAGACCTGGTCGAAGCCCTCGGCAAAGGCCGCGGTGGCGACGCCGGTAAACGAAAAGGTGCCGGTCGCGCCGTAGGTGAGCGCGATGCCGTAGACAAAGAAAGCCGTCGAGAAGGCGCCCAGGAGAAAGTACTTCATCCCCGCCTCCTCGGACTCGCGCTGCTCCTGGCGCCAGGCGCAGAGGACATAGGTCGCCAAAGACATGATCTCGACGCCCAGGATGAGGACGATGAGGTCGCCCGCCGCGGCGATCACCAGCGCGCCGCAGGCGCTCAGGAGCATCAAGGGGTAGTACTCGGGATGGTTGAGCCCGGTGCGCCGCCTGAGGTAGTCATAGGAGATCAGGACGGCCATGGCGGTGCCCAGCAGGATCACGTAGTTGAAGGCTAGGGCGGTGGTGTCGGCGACGTAGCGCAGGCCGAAGCTCTGCAACATCACCCCGCCCTGGGCGTGCACGAAGAGCCAGGTGTTGAAGGCCGCCGCCAGCGCCAGGCCGCCGAGGCTGATGAGGGCGACGGGCTTCGAGTCCACCCGCCCCAGCGCGACCATCAGGGCGACGCAGGCCGCTATGAGCAGCACCAAGGGCGGCGAAAAGACCAGCCAGTTGACGTCGGCTGCGATCATCACCGCTCTCCTCGAGCCAGGGCGGGGTCAGGCGTCGTCCCTACCCTGAGCTGTCCTTCGATCACCTGCGCCTGAACGTCGATGCGACTCATCGGCGCATTGGGGAGAAGGCCGAAGAAGAGAATGCCGGCGATGATAGGCGCGAGGATCAGCGCCTCCGCCCGGCCCAGCTCCCGCGCCGGGCCGTTCTCCGCCTCGCCCCAGTAGAGCCGCTGGTAGAGGTTGACGCCGTAGACGCCCGCGGCGATGACGCCCAGGGTCGCCAAGGCCGCCAGCCAGGGGCTCGTCTGGTAGGCGCCCAAGAGGCTCATGAACTCGCCGGGAAAGTTCGACAGGCCCGGCACGCCGATAGCGGCGAAGAGGACGAAGAGGCTCACCCCGGCCAGGGCCGGCGCGGCCTTGGCGAGGCCGCCGTACTGCTCGAGGTCGAAGCTGCCGCGCCGCTCATAGAGCATGCCGCTGATCAGGAACATCCCGCCCGTCGAGAGCATCTGCGCGGCCAAGAGCATCACCGCGCCGCTTAAGCCCGCCAGGTGCAGGCCGAAGAGGCCGGTGCCGACGATGCCCATGTGCGACAGCGAGGCGTAGGCCAGCAGGCGCTTGAGGTCGCGCTGCTGAGCGGCGATCACCGCGGCGTAGACGGCGGTAAAGGCGGCCAGGAAGAGCAGCGGCGGCGCGAGCGCACGCGCCCCCTCGGGAAAGAGCGGCAGGGCCCAGGCGAAGAACCCCCAGCCGCCGACCTTGTAGAGCGTTCCCGCCACGTCGGCCGCGCCCGAAGCGTGGTTCTCTTCGTGGAAGTCAACCAGCCAGGCGTGCAGCGGCCAGAGCGGCAGCTTGACCGCGAAGGCCAGGGCGAAAGCGACGAAGAGCCAGGTCTGCGTTGCCGGCGTCAGCGTCCGCGTCGCCGTCAGCAGGTCCTCGAGGCCATAAGACAGCGCCCCGGAGAGCGGCCTGACCGCCAAGATCGCCACCAGCATGAGGAACGATCCCGCTACCGCATAGAGCAGGAACTTCATGGCGGCCTCGCGGCGGCGCGCGCGGCCCCAGACGCCCAGGAGAAAGAGGCTGGGGACGAGCGTCGCCTCCCAGAAGAGGTAGAAGAGCACCAGGTCCTTGGCCAGGAAGATGCCGTTGAGGCCGGCCTGCATCGCCAGCAGGAGGGCGAGAAAGGCGCTCGCGCCGCGCTCGACCTTGATGGCGGCCCAGGCCAGCGTGGGGATCATGACCAGGGCGGCCACCGCGACGAGCACGGCGTCCGCGCCGTCGGGACGGAGGTAGAAGTCGATGCCGAGGCCCGGCAGCCAGGCCATGCGCACGCCGGCGTCGCCGCCGAGAGCGAGCGCGGCCATGAAGGTGACGCCGGAGGCGACGACGGCGATAGCGCCGGCGAGCCTGCGCTGCCGCGTCAAGGCGACGACAAGAGCGGCCACGAGCGGGATGAGGAGGACGGCGAGGCTCACGGCAGCACCGTTGTCATGACCGCCACCAACACCAAGAACGCCGCCCCGATGAACATCACCAGCGCGTAGGCGCGGACAAAGCCCGACTGGAAGCGAGCCAGGACCGTCGCCAGCAGGCCGACGCTCTCGGCCGCGGCGATCACGCCGTGGTCGAGCAGCTCCCGGTCGAGAATGGCGAGGCTCGAGGCCGCGCTCTCAGCGGGACTCACCACCGCCCTGCGGTAGAGGAGATCGAAGCCGCCGCCCTCCCTCGAGAGGCGGCCCAGCCGCGCCAGGCCGCCTTCACTAGAGCGGGCCACCGGTCTGCCCTCATGCAGGTGATAGACGTAGTAGCCCAGCCCCAGGCCCACCGCCGCCGCCAGGACCGAGACGCCGATCAGGGCGAGCTCGAGCCACAGCGCCGGGTGGGCGAAGCCGACGTGGGCAGTGGCAGCCGTCAGCCAGGGGCCGATCAGGTTGGGCAGCCCCAGGTCGGCGGGCAGGCCGATGGAGCCGGCGACGACGCTGAGGACGGCCAGGACCACGAGCGGCACGGTCATGATCCGCGGCGACTCGTGGAGCTGCGCCTTGGCCTCGCGGGTCAACCGCTCGGGCCCCGCAAACGTGAGATAGTACCAGCGGAACATGTAGAAGGCGGTCAGCGCCGTGCTCACCAGCAGGAGCGCGAAGATGAGGGTGTTGCCGTAGCCCGCGATCAGCGTGGCGTTAAAGGTGTGGGCGAGGATGGCGTCCTTGGAGAAAAAGCCCGAGAAGAGGGGCACGCCCGAGATCGCCAGGACGCCTACGAGCGCCGCCCCACCGGTCACCTTCATGTGCTTGCCGAGCCCACCCATGCGCCGGATGTCCTGCTCGCCGCCCAGGGCGTGGATGACCGAGCCCGCGCATAAAAAGAGCAGCGCCTTGAAGAAGGCGTGGGTGAAGACGTGGAAGATGCCCACCCAGTAGGCGCCCACGCCGACGGCCACGAACATGAAGCCGAGCTGCGAGATGGTCGAGTAGGCGAGGATCTTCTTGATGTCGGTCTGCGACAGGGCGGCAAAGGCGGCGATGAGGGCGGTGATCGCGCCCACCCAGGCGACCGCCGCCGAGGCCGCGGGCGTCTGCGCGAAGAGCGGCGCCGTTCTGGCCACCAGGTAGACGCCCGCCGTGACCATGGTCGCGGCGTGGATGAGCGCGGAGACGGGCGTGGGGCCGGCCATCGCGTCGGGCAGCCAGACCTGAAGCGGAAACTGCGCCGACTTGCCGGCGGCCGCCACCAGGAAGAAGAGCCCGATCAGCGTGACCGCTCCCGCGCCGAAGAACATCGCGCTGCTCACCGCGCTGTTTACCTCGGCGATGTTCAAGGTGCCGAAGAGCCTGAAAATCAGGAACATCGCCAGGAGAAAGCCCACGTCGCCGATGCGGTTGACGATAAAGGCCTTGCGCGCGGCGTCGGCGTTGGGCTTGACGCCGTACCAGAAGCCGATGAGCAAAAACGAGCAGACGCCCACGCCCTCCCAGCCGACGAACATCAACAGGTAGTTGTCGGCCATCACCAGGATCAGCATGGCGGCGACGAAGAGGTTGAGGCCGGCGAAGTAGCGGCTGAAGCCCTCGTCGCCGTGCATGTAGCCGACCGAGTAGAGGTGAATCAGCAGACCCACCCCGGTGATGATGAGCATCATTACAACGCTTAAGTTGTCGATGATGAAGCCGAGCTCGAGCCGAAACGTCCCTGCGCTCAGGTAGGTCCAAAGCGGCACGGCCACGCCCTCCCCGCCCCTGCCCAGAAGCCCCACAAAGGCCAGCAGCGAGAGAAGAAAGGCGCCGCCGACCGCCGCGCTGCCGATGACACCGGGCAGGGGCTCCGCCAGGCGGCGGCCGAAGAGGCCGTTTATGATCGCGCCCAAGAGCGCCAGGAGGGGCGCGAGTGCGGCCAGGCTCACCACGTTGAAGCCGGCACTATCTAAGCCGGCACCATTTAAGCCGACACTAGTCAGGCCGACACTGGTCAAGCCGGCACCGGTCAAACCGACAGGGTCCACTAGAGCCGCACCTCCGAGAGCTCGTCCACGTTGGTGGACTGGCGGTATCTGAAGATGGCCACCAGGATGCCCAGACCCACCGCCACCTCGGCGGCGGCGATCGACAAGATGACGAATACCGCCGTCTGGCCGCTCAAGGCCGCGGCCGCGCTGACCCCCGCCCACTGATAAGCAAAGGCGACGAGCACCAGATTGCCGGCGTTCAGCATCAGCTCGACCGACAAGAAGATCATGATGGCGCTGCGGCGCGTGACCGTGCCCACCGCGCCGATAGCGAAGATCACCGCGCTCAGGGCGACATAGTATTCGGTCGGGACCATCAGGGGCGCCCTTCGGGCGAATTGAAAATCGATTTTGAATGTTCAATGTTCAATTTTGAACTTCTAGACATTGCTGAGTTCCCTCTCCTCGGCCCGCTCGCGGCGCGCGGCCGTCTCGGCGCGGCGCTGGACCAGACCTACCGAGCCGATGATGCTGACCAGGAGCAAAACGCCCACGAGCTGAAAGGCGAGCATGAAGTCGGTAAAGAGAAGGTCGGCGATGGACCCGGCGTTGCCGCCCGCGAGGTTGGTCTGGACCTGCTCCGGCGTGGGCAGGGGCCGCCTCGAGCTGAAGGCCGTCACCGCGATGGCGGCGGCCGCGACCACGCCGACGCCGTAGGCCACCGGGCGCAGCCAGGGTAAGAGGTCCTTGTCCTCGTCGCCCTCGACGTTTAAGAGCATGATGACGAATATAAAGAGCACGACGATGGCCCCGGCGTAGACGATCACCTGGATGGCCGCCAGAAACTGGGCGTGCAGGGTGATGTAGGTAACCGCCAGAGTGAGCAGCGTACCGACCAGCGAGAGCGCGGCGTGGACGGGCTGCCTGAGCAAGATCACGCCGAGCGCGCCGGTCACCATCACCGCCGCCAGAACCAGAAAGGTCAGCATGGGCGCTCCGTGCGGGGGTCGGGGGTCGGGGGTCGGGGGTCGGGGGTCGGTAGAACCCGGACCGACCGCCACCCTTTTGACCCCTGTTCGCGCAGCACCCCGCAGGGAAGCCTGAATCCTGAACCCTGCCATCAGTAATCCACGCCCTCGAGCTCGGGCCGCGGCCCCGACGTGAAGCCCACCCGGACCTCCGTGCCCTTCTTTTCGGCCTCGCGGCGTTGCCACTTGCCGCCCTTGACGCCGACCAGCATGTCCTCCTTGCCGTAGGTGAAGTCGTCGTACTTGAAGTCGGAGAGCTCGAACTCGTGGCCCAAGACCACCGCACCCGTCGGGCAGGCCTCCTCGCAGAAGCCGCAGAAGATGCAGCGCAGCATGTTGATCTCGTAGATCTTGGCGTAGCGCTCGCCGGGCGCGGTCGGGTTTTCAGGGTCGTTTTCGGCCGCCTCGACGTAGATGGCGTAGGCCGGGCAGGCCGCCGCGCAGAGCGAGCAGCCGATGCACTTTTCAAGTCCGTTCGGATGCCGCAAGAGGTGATGCCGCCCGCGAAAACGCGCCTTGATGTCCGCTTTTTGCTCTGGATACGAGACCGTTACGGGTTTCTTGAACAGGTGCGAGAGCGTCACCCCCATCCCTTTAGCGATATCTAAAACACTCATATAATCACTCCTTCTGAACTCGGGTTCATCTGCCGACGCCCGTGGTTAAACCGTCTACTCGGGGCAGGGTA
>JALZLY010000130.1 GCA_030858465.1 Deinococcota bacterium | reverse complement strand
CTGCGGGGTGCTGCGCGAACATTGCGAACCAAGTGAAGCAATCTCCAAACCGTGTACCAAAAACGAGATTGCCGCGTTGCTTCGCTCCTCGTAATGACCCATCAAAAGAAGGCTGACAGACCACTAGTGCGTCCACGAGGACGGCTCTAGTGAGCCTAGTACGTAGCCGTTGGGCCGTTGGCCCTGACCTGTGTGAAGCAATCTCCAAACCGTGTACCAAGAACAAGATTGCCGCGTTGCTTCGCTCCACCCTTGCTGCGGAGTGCTGCGCGAATCGGGATACTTCGTGAACGCAATGACCCATCAAAAGAAGGTTGACTGACTACTAGCCGAGTGCCCAGTGCACCAGCCCGTAGAGGCCGAGGCCGATAAGAGCCCGCACGAGCTGGTTCACCGGCAGGGCGCGGCCGACCATCAGCCGGGCGTTCAGATAGCCGGCGAGCGAGGCGAGGACGAGGCCGCCGATCAAGAGGTAGCGGGCCGGGGGCAAGGCCGACAGCAGCGCCGCCGCGGACAGCATGAGGGCGAGCGCCGCCAACATGAAGAGCCAGGCCAGCCAGCGCTTGCGGCGCAAGACCGCCCAGGCGCCGAGGACGTTGACGAGCGCGTAGATCACGAGCAGGAAGGCGGTGAAAAAGAGCACCGACGCCTCTTTTGGGCTCAGTCCAGGAGGGTGGCCGCGCTAGAGCGTGCCTGCCCCGGCGCGGTTTGCCCCAGCGAGGTTTGCCCCAGCAGGTCTTGCAGCGACACGATCTCGAGCGGCTTGCGCAGGTTCCGCTCGAGCCTGCCCCGCAGCAAGGTGTCCGCGCCGGAAGACTCGTCTATCAGCATGACGAGCCGCGCGACGCTGCCCTTGCGCGCCATCAGGTGCGCCGCGCCCAGGACCTCGCGGTCGCTGCCGATGAGGCGTTCGCCCACGCGGCGGCCTTCCTCACGCAGGGCGGCGGGGTTGAGCACGTGTTGCGAGACGAGGTGACGCCCTTCGACGCCTACCCACGCCCCCAGCCGTTCTACGATGCCGTCGCCGAGGAGCCAGGGCTGCGCGACCAGGCCGACCGTCTCGCGGCCGAGCGCGGTCCAGCGCGGCTCGCCGTAGCGTGGCGGCTTGGCGAGCGCCCGGCTCCTCTCCCAGGCGCGCCGTGCCAAGGCGGGATCGTGGATGAGTGTCTGCAGGGTGCCGATTGCCAGGGACTCGAGGGCTGCGTCCAGGCTGGCGGGCACGCCGAGCACGGGCGGCAGGCCGACCATCACTTTGGCGAGCGTGTCGGGAAAGGAGGCGATCCAGGGGTCCTGACCGCTGCCCCGCGCCGTCTCCTCGCCCGGATTGAGCTCCGGGGCCAGCAGGACATCGGCGTCATGGAGCGCGAGCGCCTGAGCCGCGGCCAGCTCGAAGGCCACCCCCGGCACGGCCGCGAGGCGCACGTCGCGCAGGGCGCGCCCCAAGCCGTCCCGCGGCGCGGTCACGGTTTCCAGTCCGGCGTGGCCGAAGAGCGCCTCCCAAAAGGGGCCGTAGCGCGGCCAGAGCAGGCGGGTGATCAGTCCAATGCGCATAGCTCGAGAGTCTAGCACACCCACCCCAACCCCAAGCCCGGCGGTGGCGCACGTGGCGCACAACGGTGAGGGCGTGGTGAAGTCCGTGAGGGTGTGATGAAGGCTTGATGGTGAAGGCTTGATGGTGACGACTATCATCTCGAGTGCCTCCGTCAACGCCTATGATTTGGCCATGAGCCGCGACCCGCCGCCTCCCTTGTGCCTCGTGGTGGCCTTGTGCCTCGAGGCGGCGAGGTGACGTGCGCATATACAATCCAGGGCTGGAACGTTTATAGTGCAGGAGGTGCGTGGCCCGCCGGACGGGCTTATCCCATCAAGACCCAGCAATGTTCATCCTCGAGTCTATCTACCTTTAAGGATAACTGTTAAGGATAACCGTATGAACCAAAGCCAAGACATCACCATCTCCTTCGAGGACCTCGCTCGCTTCCTGCTGCGGGGCCTGCCGGTCGCGTTGATCGTCGCCCTGCTGGCCGGCGCGGCCGCCTATATGCTTTCCGGCAACGTAGACCGCGTCTATAACGCCCGTGCCACCCTGCTCGTGA
>JALZLY010000129.1 GCA_030858465.1 Deinococcota bacterium | reverse complement strand
CCTCTTCGCCCGGTGCCTCTTCGCCCGGTACCTCTTCGCCCGGTGCCTCTTCGCCCGGCCCCTCACCAACACCCATGCGGGTAGCCGCGAGCGGTGATTCCGGCTCGTCGGCGGTCTGCGGGGTCGTCACGGCCGTGCCCGGCTCCGGGCTGGCGGGCGCTCCAGGGCTTCGCGCGAAGTCGAAGACCGAGCCTCCTCCCAGCAGCGTCACGATGATACCCGCGATCACGGCGACGAGGGCGACGCCAATCAGCAAGTCCGGCCAGTTTCGTCTTATCCAGTCCATAGTTCCCAACCCATCGTCTCAACCCTGAGGTTGAAGTGTCTTATTAGTGTACCAAGCCTCAACGTATCCGTCCCCAGTGTAGCAAGCCCCGGCATGAGGGCGCTAGAAGTGGGCTAAAAGTATTGCCGCAAATCGACGCCCGCCCGCCCGTAGCCTAGCGCCTCCGCCCTCTGCCAGGCGGCGCGCGCCTCGTCCTGACGGCCCTGCGAGAGCAGCGCCCAGCCCAAGTTGTAATAGGCCTCGGCGTTGTCGGCGTCCTCTTCGATGAGGAGCGCGTAGACGATCTCGGCGTCCTCAAAGCGCCCCGACGACAAATAGGCCGCGCCCAGGTTGACGCGGGCCGCGCTGCTTGCCGGATCGAGCTGCACCGCCCGCTCGTAGAACTGCGCCGCCAAGGGGTAGTTGCCGAGCGCATAGTAGATGAGGCCCGCCCAGAGATGAACGGGCGCGTTGTTGGCGCGGACCGCGAGCACGGGCTCGAGGGCGAAGCTGGCCGCCTCGAGCTCACCCGCCGAGTAGAGGGCGCGCGCCTCGATAAAGCCCGCCTCGGCGCGCAGTTCGGGGTCGCTCAGCCGCTCGAGCGCCTGACGCGCCGAGCCGAGCGCCTCGGAGCCGCGGCCCAGGCCGTCCAGAGCGCCAGCGCGGGCCAAGAAGACCTCGCCGCTGTCGCGGCTGAGTGCCAGGGCGCCGTCAAAGGAGGTGAGCGCGTTGTGAAGCTGGCCGACGTCCAAGTAGCTGAGACCCAGGTTGTAGTGCGCTTGCCAGGAGCCCGGCTCGGCCAGGAGCGAGCCCTGGAAGGCGCGGACGGCGTCACCCGGGCGGGCCAGGTCGCGGTAGAGGAGGCCCAGGCGAAACTGCGTCTCGGCCATGGCCGAGGCGTCGCCCGCGCCGGCCGCCCGGCTAAAGGCGCGCTCGAGGGCGCGGACGGCGTAGTCGCCGCGGCCCGCCTCCTGATAGACCTCCGCGATGAGCGCGCTGACCCGGTAGTCGCTCAAGCTCGCCTCGAGCTCGCTGAGGTCGGGCAGGACCTCGAGCCCCCGCCCCGCCCTGACCAGCACCTCGGCGCGCAAAAAGGCGAGCGCGGGGCTGGGCGCGAGCTCGAGCGCGCCCTCATAAGCCTCGGCGGCGCCTTCAAAGTCTCCGGCCAGGACGAGCTGTCCCGCCAGGCCGAGGTAAGCGCCGAGCAGGTCCTCGGGGGTGGCCTCGGGCTCGGCCTGGAGGGTGGCCTCGCGAAAGGCCACCGCCGCCTCGTCCGTCCGGCGCAGCCCCGCCAGGGTGACCGCGCGGTTGAAGTGTCCGTCGAAGCGCTCGGGATGGAGCCGCACCAGTTCGTCAAAGGCAAACAGGGCCGCCTCGTAGTCGCCGAGCGTATACTCGGCCAGGCCCAGGCCGAAGTGCGCCTCCGGCGAGCGGTAGTTGAGCAGGGTAGCCTCGACAAAGGCGTCGCGCGCCTCCTGGGGATAGCCCTCGTCCAGATAGGCCTGGGCGAGCAGCAGCCAGCCGACGACGTTGTCGGGGTCGCGCCTCAGCTCGAGGCGGAGGCGAGCGAAATCGGCCCCGTCGGTCAGGACCCGAGTGCCCGGCGGCGAGGCGCCCATCTGCGCCCCCGCGACGCAGCCCATGAGCAGCAAGCCGGTAAGCAACCTCATCCCCACATCCACGCATCCCTTCGGGCGGACCAAACACGACCGCGCGAGCTTTGAACCGCAGCTTCATCTTAAACCATCCCCCGGAGCCGCGTGTGAGGTTTTTTATGGCGCTGCTCGAGGCCCTCAAATTTCTATTCGTGCCAGGTGCGCGTTCTGCTCGATGAACTCGCGGCGCGGCGGCACGTCCATACCCATCAGCATCTCGAAGGCCTCGTTGGTCTCGAGCACGTCCTCGATCGAAACCCTCTTGAGGACGCGCGTCTCGGGGTTCATGGTGGTCTCCCAGAGCTGCTCGGGGTTCATCTCGCCCAAGCCCTTGAAGCGCTGGATCTCCGAGGTGCGGCCGCGGTTCTCCTTCATCAGCCTCTGCAGGTCGGCGTCGGAGTAGACGTAAGTGCCCACCTTTTCGCGGCCGAAACGCACCAGGTAGAGGGGCGGCTGGGCGATGTAGAGGTAGCCCGCCTCGATCAGCGGGCGCATGTAGCGGTAGAAGAAGGTCAGCAAGAGGGTGCGGATGTGGCTGCCGTCCACGTCGGCGTCGGTATTGTGCGCGCAGAGACCGCCGCTGCCGCAAACAAAGTTTTCGTCGCCTTCGACCGAAAAGTCGTAGACGTATTCTCCGACCGGTTCTATCTCTTGAGCGGCAACTACCTCGAGGCCGATGAGATCATCGCTTACCGGCAGATAATCGAGCGCCTTGCGAGCAGGGTTTGCCAAGTGCGCGGCAAGTTTGGGGGCGTTATGATGCCGCTGCCAGACTGTACGGCAGCTTGCCAGTTGGGCTTTGCCGCAAACCGTGACGCTGTAGTACGGGCGCCGTGTGGAAATGGTGGCGTCCGGGTTGCGTGAGGGCTGGTGCTCTGTGGTGCTTGCCAGCAGGCCTAACTGTCCTAAGAGATAGAGCAGTCCCTCTTTAAGAGCTGGCGAGTTCGTTGTAAACGACACCTTACTTCCAGCGGTCGTGCCGTCTCCGAGGAAATAACCTTCTAAGAAAGCAAGCTGCAGCGCTTCGGGAAGGCTGAAGACGAGGTCGGGCAGCCTCTTCTCGTGAGCCCGTCCGGCCAGCTCCCAGGCCCGCAGCAGGCACGCCGCCGCGACACTGTGAAAGTAAAGTTTGACGCCGTCACTCGCGGGGTCATGATAGCGGCGAGGCGTTTCGCCAAAGACCAGCTCGATAGCGGCGCTCAGTTCAGGGATAAAGCGCTCGTCCTTCTTGCCCAGGTTGAGGCTGACCTGATGGGCGCTCAGCGTTCCTTCAGCGACATACCAGCCCAAAAACCACAGCAGTTCGCGCGTGACGGGTAAGTTGCGTGCAAAGGCCTTGTCACCATGCGCCTGCGGCACGAGTTCTATCTGAGGACCAAGTTGTGCCAGCTCAGCGGCGGTAAAGTCCTTGACCGGCTTGTAGGAGCTTACCTTGCGCCAGCGCGCGTTCTTGCTCGAGTCGTCCTGGGCGAGCCGCTCATCGATCTTAGCCGGGGCGAGATCATAGGCGACGCCGTCGGTCCAGCCGATGGCCTGGAGATACTCTCTGAAATGGGACAAAATCGGCCGGTTGACGCCGCGCTCCCAGTGGCTGATGGTGATGGGCTGCTTGACGCCAATCGAGGTCGCTACCTGCAACTGGGTCAGCCCCACCGCCTGGCGCCTAGCAACGAGTCGCTGCCACCACGTTTCATGTAGGGAGACTCGAGGCTCGCCCCACAACTCCGGCCGCGCGACCTGCGCCATGACGCGCCGTCCCGCAAGCTGCCGCACGTCCTCGCCCCGCGCGTAAAGCGCGTCCGTTAGTCCAGCGCGATAGAACGTCTCCAGCAGGTCGATATGCGCCGGGCTGCTTGCCGGGCGCGGCAGGCGCCGGCTGGCGACTAAGCGGTCGCCGGGGCGCACCTCAGCGCCTTTTTTGAGGCGCACCTCACCGTCTTCAAAGACAAAGACGCTGTGCGACGAGGTCACCTTGATGGTGCGGTTGTAGCGCGTGGTGAGCTTATACATCGGCTCCTCGTGGCCGTGGCGGATGACCCCCTTGAGGGGCTTAAAGCGCGTCGCGCGCGTAGCCGGGTCAAAGGTGACGACGCTGTAGCGGCTGGTCACGCGGCGGCCCTCGACACAGTCGTCGATAAAGTCGCCGATGTGCACCAGCTCGGTGTTGCCGGCATCGTCCATAACCAGCGTCGGCTCGTCACCAGCTACGCTCATGATGATGATGCGGTGGTAGCGCACGCCGTCAAGGTTGAAGTGTTCACTGTCACCGGTGCCCTCGAGGCCCGCGCCGATCGCCGCCACCATGGCGCGAATTTCGGTGTTTTTTAAGATCTTGCCGAGTTGCGCCTTTTCGACGTTGAGAATTTTGCCTCTCAGAGGCAAAATGGCCTGAAAACGGCGCTCGCGGCCCTGTTTGGCGCTGTTATGGACGAACACCCCACTTGCTAGAGCAAAGTTATGGGTGTGTGGAACTTCAATGTCATAGACATCAAGACGTTCTTGTAGGCGCTCAATCCTGACGATGCGATGGTTGTAGTTTACGACGGCCTCACGGGCCAGCGTGGCATCACCCTTGAAATACCTGTTATAAAAGGTGTCAAATCGCAACAACGACTTATCCCGTGTGCTTTGACGGTGCAAACGGTAGGCTTCCAGGTCGATTCCCTCTTTGGTCTCAAAGCTCTTCAAGGCCGTGAGGGTCTTGCGATAATAGGTCTGGTGTAACGCCGCATAGCGCTTGGCGCGAAACTCAGGCGTTTCCGGCTGCCGCATGCGCTCACTCATTCTGTTGCGAAACGCGTTGCTCTGGCGAAGCTTACGGCAACGCTCAATCACCTCTGGGCGGTGAAGGGTGCGGCTGACATGCTCCTGGTGTAGGGCAAGGTGCTCATGGCTAGGCATACGCTTGATATTCGTCGGGTTGTTGTTGCGCCTGTCAAAGTCCAAGTGATGGCAGTGGTCACCGTCCGCTTTGGTATAGACGCCGTGGTAGCGGTTGTACCAGTCCGCCAAAACGTGGCTGAAAAGCCAGCGATCCGAACGAGGATCCCAGGCCATCTCATAGCCGTCTATGGTGATTCCGGCTTCGTTAACATCCGACACCTTACGGTACAAGGGCATGAGCGAGTCATCCGCGGTTAATGCCGCAGCCGGCTTGTAACCGCCGTCGCGCAACATGAACAGATGGTCGGGCGTGCAAACCATGGCCTCACCATCATCCAGCGTCACGCGAATGACTTCAGCATGCCTCTTTGTCACTCGAGCGTTGATAATCCGCTCCAGACCGATCTGCCCATCGTGACGAATGGTGTAGCAAAAGTGCTCTTTGCCCTCTCGCTGCTCAGCTACCAACTCCTCGAAGCTGAGCTGGCGCCCATCCGCCAGCGCAACTTGCGTATCACCGGAAAAACAACCCCCCGCCGAGTCGCCCTCGACGATGTAGATTTCGCTGACCGAAGGGTCCTCGCTCTGGCAGTCGGCCAGCTTGCCGGGCAGCTCGTCGTTGTCGAGCGGGCTGGCGCGGCGCACCAGGTCGCGCGCCTTGCGGGCAGCCTCGCGCGCCTTGGCGGCCTGCACGGCCTTCTCGATGATCACCTTGGCGATCCGCGGGTTCTCCTCCAAGACCTCGCTAAGCTTTTCGTAGACGACCGTCTGCACCGCGCTCTGCGCCTCGGGGTTTAGGAGCTTGACCTTGGCCTGCGACTCGAACTGCGGGTCGCCCAGCTTGACCGAGATGACGCAGGCGATGCCCTCCAGGAGGTCGTCGCCGGTCGGCGCGGGCTCGCCCTTCTTGATCATGTTCTTGTTCTTGGCGTAGGTGTTCATGACGCGGGTGTAGGCCGTCTTGAAGCCGGTCAGGTGGGTGCCACCGTCGCGGTTGGTGATCATGTTGGCGTAGGAGAGAATGGTCTGGTCGTAGGCGCTGGAGTGGATCATGCCGACCTCGACCTCGATCTCGTCGGCGCCCTCGCTGGTGCGGCCCTGGATGAGGATCGGCGCTTCATAGAGCTTCTTGTGGTCGGCCGCGATATCGGCGGCAAAGGAGGCTACCCCGCCCTGCTCCAGGAAGGTCTCCTCTTTCTCCTGGCCGGGGCGCCTGTCCGAAAGGATGATCTTGACCCCGCCCGTCAAGTAGGCGAGCTCGCGCATGCGCCTGCGGATGCGCGCGTATTCGAAGCTGGTGATGCCCTTGAAGATGTCGTAGTCGGGCAGGAAGCTGACCGTCGAACCCGACTCGCCCGCTGCCGCCGCGCCGAGCTCGTGGACGGGCTCGGTGACGGCGCCCCCGTCAAAGCGGATGCGGTAGCGTTTGCCACCCGTGGCGACCTCGGCGACGAGGTAGCTCGACAGCGCGTTCACCACCGACGAGCCCACGCCGTGGAGGCCGCCCGAGACCTTGTAGGCCGCGGAGTCGAACTTGCCGCCCGCGTGCAGTTCGGTAAAGATGACCTCGATGGCGGGCCGGCCTTCCTTGTGCATCATGCCGACGGGGATACCGCGGCCGTTGTCACGGACCGTCGCCGAGCCGTCGGCGTTCAAGATGACCTGGACGGTGTCGGCGTAGCCGGCCAGGGCCTCGTCGATGGCGTTGTCGATGATCTCGGTCAGAAGCTGGTGAAAGCCGTCGACGCCGGTGCCGCCCTGGACGTACATGGCGGGACGCTTGCGGACACCTTCTAAGCCTTTTAAGACGCGGATATTCTCGGCGGTATAGGTTGCGCTCAAAACAAGCCTCCAAAACTGCCTGGCAGTTTGCAAACCCCCACGGGGGCAAGGGAAAAACTGATGCGTGAAGAGGCCCAAGGAAGAGCCTCGAAACATAATAGTATACCAGTCTTTTGCTTCCCGCGTCAATCAAAAAATAACGTCGGAGACGGAAATTTTTTACAGTTGTGCCCGAACGGTTGTACCTGAGCGGTTGTGCTGGGAAGGGCAGCGGCGTCCGCTGTCGTCGCGTTCACCTTTCCGGAAGACTTATCGCTCCGCGAGTACAGTTTCTGCGCCGAAGCCGACCTCGCAGCGATCGGCTTCAGCTCGCTGCCTTGACGGCGCCAAAGGCCGCGAAGCAGCCGTTTTTGTGCAGGACCTCGACGGTGTCGAAACCGACCTCGCCCAGCAAGTCGAGCTGGAACATGAGCGGTCTGGGCGTGTCCTCCTGCTCGATGTAGGCAAAGACGTGATCGCGGTAGCCCTCGCCCTTCAGCTCCTTCAGGTAGTCTCCGTAGCGCTGCCACATCAGGGCCTGCAGCGCCGGCGCGGCGCCCTCGACCATGTCGAAGATCCACAGCGAGCCGCCCGGGCGCAGCGCGGCGTGGAACTTGCCGAACACCGCCCGCCACTCCTCGTCCTCGCGCAGGTGGTGCAAGACCGCCGCCGCCAGGATGATGTCGCAGCCGGCCTCCTCCAGCGCCAGCTCGCGGATGTCGGCCTGGACAGCCGTCACCTCGGCCGTGGTGACCGCCCTGACGCGCCCCTGCGCCCGCTCGAGCATGGGCCGGCTCAGGTCGACGAGCCTGACGTTCAGCGCGGGTAGAAGCCGCAAGAGCTTGAGCGTGTAGTTGCCGGCGCCACAGCCCACGTCGAGCAGCTGGCTGGCGTGAGGAGTGGCGGCCGCCGCCGCTTGGGCGATGAGCTCCGTGGCCAGGGGCGAATCGACCGCCGCCGACTGGCCGATCTCCAAGTTGGAGAAGCGCTCCACGTCCTCGTCGAACCGCCGCCTGATCTCTTCGACCGTCGATTTCATCTCGCCTTCTTCACCTCATCCCGCAGTGTCTCCCGCAGTGTCTCCCGCAGTGTCCCGCAGTGTCCCGCAGAGGCCGGCAATGCTAGCGCCTGACCTGCCCCTGCCCCTCGACCAGGTACTTGTAGGTCACCATCTCGGCCAAGCCCATCGGCCCGCGAGCGTGGAGTTTTTGCGTAGAAATGCCGATCTCCGCGCCGAAGCCGAATTCGAAGCCGTCGGTGAAGCGGGTGCTGGCGTTCACGTAGACCGCCGCCGCGTCCACCTCGTCCTGGAACCTCCGGGCGTTCGCCGTCGCCCCGGTCACGATGGCCTCGGAGTGCCCGCTGCCGTAGCGCCCTATGTGCCCCAGGGCCTCGTCGAGCGTGCTTACCACCTTGACTGCCAGCTTGAGGTCCAGGTATTCGGTCTCCCAGTCCGCCTCGGTCGCGGGCCGGAGCCCGGGCACCAGGGCTCTGGTCCGCTCGCAGCCGAAGACTTCGACGCCCTTGCCCGCGAGCGCTCCCAGCATCCCCGGCAGGAAGTCCGCCGCCGCCGCCTCGTGGACGAGCAGCGTCTCGGCGGCGTTGCAGACGCCCGGGCGCTGCACCTTGGCGTTCATGACGATGTCGCGGGCCTGCCCCAAGTCGGCCGAGGCATCGACGAAAACATGGCAGTTGCCCACGCCGGTCTCGATCACCGGCACCTGGGCCGTCCTCACCACGTGTTCGATGAGCTGCGCGCCGCCCCTGGGAATGACCAGGTCCACCTGGCCCCTGGCCTCCAGGAGTTCGGTGACGAGCGCCCGGTCGGGCGAGTCGATGAGCTGGACGGCGTCCTCGGGCAGCTTGGCGGCGGCGAGTGCGCGGCGCATGACGGCCACCAGGGCGCGGTTGCTGTTTAGGGCGCCCGCCGAGCCCCGCAGGACGGCGGCGGAACCCGCTTTGAGCGCCAGCGAGGCGGCGTCCACGGTGACGTTGGGCCGCGACTCGTAGATCATGCCGATGACGCCGAAGGGCACGGTGACCTTGCTGACCGAAAGGCCGTTGTCGAGCCGCCAGCCGTCCAGGACGCGGTGGAGCGGGTCGGGCAGCGAGGCGATCTGCTCGAGCGCCGAGGCCACCTCTTCCAGGCGCGCCTCCGTCAGGGTGAGACGGTCGACGAGCACCTCGGCGGTGCCCTGCTGACGCTCGGCCCGCACGTCCTCGCCATTGGCCGCGAGAATGGCCGCGGCGTCTTCCAGGAGGGCCTCCGCCATCGCCCTCAGGGCGCCGTTACGGTCCGCCCTGGGCAATTGGCGGCTGGCCCGGCGGGCGCGCCCCAAGAGGAAACCGAGGGGGCGCTCGAGGGGAGAAATCGCGGCGTTCATGACCGAAGTATAAACCAAGTATAAACCAGCCCACGGTATGGCGCCCCGAGGCGGGCCATGCCGCAATTCGCACGCCAGGCAGGCGCTGAGGGTGTAGACTCGAGCTGGAAAGGTTGGCATAGCTTCGGTGCGCCTCCACTTCGATTTCGATGGCCCAGGCTAAGACGCTGCCGCACAGCCCCAGTGGGCTCGGTTCCCATCTTGGCGACGTTGTCGCCGGGCTGAGCGTCGCCATCATCTTGATTCCCCAGGCACTCGCCTACGCCGAACTGGCCGGCATGCCCGCCTACACCGGCCTCTACGCCGCCGCCCTGCCGCCCCTGGCGGCGGCCTTTTTCGCCTCCTCGCCCTATCTGCAGACCGGGCCGGTGGCGCTCTCGGCGCTGCTCACCTTTGCCGCGCTCAGCCCCTTAGCCACCCCCGGCAGCCCCGACTACCTCGCCCTGGGCGCGCTCCTCGCGCTCATCGTCGGGGTGGTGCGGGTCCTGCTCGGCGCCTTTGGGCTCGGCATCGTCGCCTACCTGATGTCGCAGCCCGTCCTGATGGCCTTCAGCAGCGCGGCGGGCATCGTCATCTTGGCCTCACAGCTACCCGCCGCCCTGGGCGTGATGCCGCCTAGCCAGGACCTCCTCGCGGGGGCGCTCTGGGCGGTCGCGAATCCGCTCAGTTGGCAGCCCGGCGCGCTGCTCATCACCACCTTCACGCTTGTCCTCATGCACTTCGGGTCGAGGTTTCATCCCCTCTTTCCGGCCATTCCCCTGTCGATCGCCTTTGCCATGCTCTACGTCACCCTCCTGGACTACCGCGGGCCGGTCGTCGGTGCGGTGCCGCCCGGCCTGCCGCCCTTCACCCTGAGTTTTCCCTGGGAAGCGGTGCCCGAGCTTCTCCTGCCGGGCCTGGTCATCGCCCTGGTGGGTTTCGCCGAGGCGGCTTCCATCGGCCGCACTTACGCCGCCCAGGAGCGCAAGCCCTGGAGCGCCGACAAGGAGTTCGTCTCGCAGGGCGTCGCCAACCTGGCCGCCGCCCTGAGCGGCGCCTTTCCGGTGGGCGGCTCCTTCTCGAGGAGCGCCCTGGTCCGCAGTGCCGGCGCCAAGACGCGCTGGAGCGGCGCGGTGACGGGCCTGGCGGTCCTCCTCTTCCTGCCCTTCGCCGGGGTCATCTCGAGCCTGCCCAAGGCGGTCTTGGGCGCGCTCGTCATCGGCGGCATCCTGGGCCTCATCCGCCTGCGCGAGCTCATGCGGCTGAGGCGCTACTCCAAGCCGCAGTTCGCGCTGGCCTGGACGACGGTAGCGGCGACGCTGCTGTTCGCCCCGCACATCGAGCGGGCCCTGCTCCTCGGCGTGGCCCTGGCCATCGGCGTCCACCTCTGGCGCGAGACCCGCTTTACGGTCAGGGACTGGAACGAGGGCAAGACGCTGCACTTCAAGCCGCAGGGCGTCCTCTGGTTCGGCTCGACCCACCTCTTGGAAGAGACCTTCGTGCGCCTCCTGGCGGCTCACCCCGAGGCCGAGCGGCTGGTGATTCACCTTGACGGCCTCGGCCGCACCGACCTGACCGGCACCTTGGCCCTGCGGGCGCTGTTGCGCGACGCGCGCAAGGCCGGGCTCAGGGTGGACCTGCAGGACATTCCGCCGCAGTCCTACAAGGTGGTCAGCCGGGTGATGGACTGGGACAGGTAGGAGCCTTCCCTTCTTTGGCTCCAGGGGCTCCAGGGACAAGCGCTGTGAGGCGTCGGCATGACCTCATAGCAGATACCAGAGCGCCGTATAGAGAGCTATAGAGCGACACTCTCAGCGCCTGAAAAGGCTCATCGATTGCCGCTTGAAGGATCCTCGGCCAGCCCCTGCAAGCGCGCCTCGAGGTCTTGAACGATCACCGCGCTGAAGTCGCTGCCGGACAGCGCGCCGCCGAGATCGCGCGTGCAACTGCCCTGGCCGATGGCCGCCAGGATGCTGTCGCGCAAGGCGTCGCCGATCTCGGCGCGGCCGACGTGATCGAGCAGCATACCGAAGGCGAGCAGAATCGCCGCGGGGTTGGCGAGGTCTCTTCCGGCGATATCGGGAGCGGTGCCGCCCGCCGGGTCGAACATGGCGATCTCGACCTGGCGCCGGTCGTCGAACGAGAAGTTGCCGCTGGCTCCCGTCCCCAGGCTGCCGACCAGGCCCGAGGCCATGTCCGAGAGAAAGTCGCCGTACTCGTTTAGGACCAGCACCACGTCGTAGTCCTCGGGCTTCAAAATGATCTTGGCCAAGAGCGCGTCGAACAGCTCGAGGTTGTGCGGGACCTCAAGGTAGTCCTTGTGGACCTCCTTGACGACCGCCTCGAAGAGGCCATCGGTCGCCCTTTGGATGGTGTGTTTGGAGGACGAGGTCACCCGCCAGCTGTTGCGCTTGGCGAGTTCGAAGGCAAAGGCGGCCGCCTGCGCGCAGGGCTCGCGCTCCACCACCCGCAGCGACACCGCCGCGTCGCGGCCGACGTACTGCCCCGGATCGTCGTAGGTGCCGCCCACCGCCACCCGCACCACGTGCAGGCCGATGTTGCGCTTGAAGTTCGAGGAGATGCCGGGGATCGAGATGGCCGGCCGGTAGATGACACTGAAGCCCAGCCGGCGGCGGATGAGCGCGTTGGGGCTGCGGGTCTTGGTGACGGTAGGGTACTTGACCGCCAGCTTGGTCCGGCGCATGGAGGCTTCGGCCTCGTCGATGGCGGCCTCACCCTTGGCCTCGCGCCTCTCCAGCGACCAGTCGACGCTGTCCCAGGTGATGTCGAGCGGCAAGACCGCGGCGACCGCATGCACCGCCCGGGCCAGTTCCGGCCCTATCCCGTCGCCTAGAAGTTCGGTTATGACCAGCTTTTGCATAGCGCCTCCGTGAGATGGCTAGTTTGCCTGTTGATTTACCTTTTGATCGGTGTTGATCGGTGCCTACGGCTCGGATACCTGTCGGATACCCACGGCAAAATCATACCGCTGCCGCGCTCAGTCCCCATAGGGCTCGAGCCGCGTGAAGACGCGCCGGCGCGTGAGAAGCAGCCCGGCGGCGGCGGCGACGGCGAGCCCGCCGGCTAGGAACATCACGCCGTAACCGGCGACCTGACCGATGAGCCCGAGGAGGAGCGGGCTGCTCAGCTGCAGCAAACGGTTGCCGGAGAGGCGAAGCCCCAGGGCGGTACCGCGCTCGCTAGGGGCGACATGATCCACCACCGTCACCATCGTCAGTGGTTGCGCGATCCCCTGGCCCACCCCGATCAAGGCCGAAATCACCACCAGCGCCCAAAAGGTCTGCGCGTAGCCCATCAGCCCCAGGCCCAGGGCCACCATGACCGTCATCACCAGGAGCGTGCTGAAGCGCCCACCCAAGAGCGTGATGATCTGCGAGATGAAGGGCCGCACCATGATGGTGACGAGGGCTCTCAAGCTGACGATCACCCCGATGAGGGTCGCCGGGTAGGCGAGCAGGTCGAGGTAGGCCGGCAGAAAGGACTGGTGGGCGACCAGGGCGATCATCACCGTGCTGCTTACCAGCAGGCCGACCTGGACGCCGGGATTGCGGGCCAGTTCGACGACCTTGGCCGCAGGGGGAAAGAGCGGCCCCGTCCGGCTGCCGCTCGGCAGGCCCGGCCGTTTGGGCTCTTGCAGGCGGATGATGAGCAGCGTTGCCAGCAGCGCGACGATGCCTGCCAGCGCGAAGGCTGCCCCATAACCGCTCAGGTCGATGACCACCCCGGCCAGGAGCGGGCCGAAGAGTTGGCCGATGGAGATGAAGGTGGTGTACAGGCCGAAGTTGCGCTCCCTCAGGGCGCCCGAGCCCAGCGCTGCTACGAAGCTTTGCGCCGCCACCACGGCGATGAGGTGGCCGAGGCCGTTGACGACTTGCAGCAAGGCAAGCGACAGGAAGCCGGGAAAGAAGGCCACGAAAAAGGGCGACAGCCCCAGCAGCAAGGCGCCGCCCAGAATCAGCCCCTTGGGGCCGTAACGGTCGACCAGCGAGCCCGCGGGAATCGCCAGAAACAGCGGGAACAAGAAGGCCGCGGCGATGATCAACCCGATCACGGCGGGCGAAGCGCCGAGCGTCACGCTGAAGAGCGGCACCAGCGGCGCGATCATGCTGTTGCTGACGAACACCAGGCCAATGCTGAAGCACAGGATCAGGAGTTGGTTACGGTCGGATGGTGACGCGGATGGTGGCGCGGATGTCGGCATGACGGTCACAGTTGCACAAAGGTCACAAACACAGCACACACGAGTGCCCCACAAGCTATCACGGTGCGGGCCTTGCCAGCTCCATGAGGGCGCCTTGGAGTACCGGTCTCACCACCGGTATTCCATTGAGCCTCCAAAAGAATCAAGGGGTGAGCAGCAGCTTGCCGGTGGTCGTACGCGACTCGATGAGCCGGTGGGCCTCCGCGGCGTCCTCGAGCGGCAACGTCGCCGTAATCGGCACCTGAAGGTTACCTTCCGCCAGATGGCGCAGCATGGTCTGGGCTCCCTCCCGCACCCCATCGGGGCGGTGCTTGCGGTAGTGACCGCTCGAGTAGCCGATCACGCTGCGGTTGCTGCTGTGAAGGGTGTCGGTTCGCAGCGTTCCCGCTTCCCCCGACGCTTCGCCAAAGACCACGATGCGGCCGAAGGGCGCCAGCACCGCCAGGTTGGCGGCAAAGACAGGCCCGGCTACCGAATCGAGAATCAGGTCAGCACCGCGCCCGCCGGTGACCTCGCGGACGGCGTCCTCTAGATCCTCCTCGCGACTGTTGATCACGGTGTCGGCGCCGAACCTCTCGGCGACCGGGCGCTTGCTCTCGCTGCCCACCACCCCGATCACCCGACCAGCTCCTTGGAGGCGTGCAAGTTGCAAAAGCAGCGTCCCCACCCCGCCCGCGGCGGCGTGGACGAGCACCGTCTCGCCCGGCTCGAGCCTTCCCAGCTTGAGCAGGTTGAAGGCCGTCATCATGGCGACGATGCCGGCGGCCTGAGCGAGGTAGGCACGCTCGGGCAGGGGAAAGGTGAGCTGCGGCCGGGCGCGGACGAGTTCGGCGTAGGCGCCGCCCTCGGTAGCGGCGGCAACCCACGCGCCGGGCGCCAAGCCGCTGACCCCTTCGCCCACCGCGACCACCTCACCGGAGACATCCAGGCCGGGCACGAACGGCAGCTCAGGGCGGATGTGATGAGCGCCAAGACGCGCCTTGAGGTCCGCGAAGTTGACGCTGATGTAGTGCGGCCGGATGAGCACCTCGCTGGCTACGGGCGTGGGTTCGGGCAGGACGCGAGCCTCGAGCACTTCGGGTCCACCGAAGGCGGTGACGACGACGGCTTTCACAGGGTCAGGCTCCTTTCATGCCGCGATCGCTGTGGCTGGCGGCTCGAGCTCGGCGCTTGCGTATAATACCGCGTATGATACCCAGTGCTCGGCTAACCACCTTGGATGACCGCTGAGCACCTTGCTCTGGCTCCCACGGAGTGGGTTCGGATTCGTCGTCGGTTTCAAGCTTGGACGGAGATCATATGGCACTTCACTGGGCGGTCGGTGTGAGTCGCGTGGTGGTAAAAGCGATCAGGATCGGCAGGCCAAAAGCGGCAGGCCGCTGCACGAAGCGATCGGGTGAGCCCTCTCCCGTTCTCGAGCGTCCGCTCATAGCGTCAGATCGAAGGCCAACGGCGGCTTCATTCAGCGCGGTGCCCCCGTGCTAGGCGAGGGCGGCAATGTCGGGAGCATTTCGGCCTTCGCCTATGACGGCTTTCTCACCCTAACCAGAAGGCACGTGACCGTCGCGGCGCAGTTTGGCAATGGGGAGTCGAGCCGGTGACGCCGCGCCACAGCGACGCCCACAACAACGCCCACAGCGACGTTCTTGTTCTGGGAGGCGGCATCGTCGGGCTCGCCACCGCTCTGGCCTTCAGCCACCGGCACCCGGGCGCCCGGGTGACGGTGTTGGAGAAGGAGGCGCGGGTGG